>NZ_KV788921.1:0-11152 GCF_001807385.1 Brachybacterium sp. HMSC06H03
CCGACGGCGCGTCGGGCGCGAGCCGGGATCAGGCCCGCTCGCGGTCTGGAGCGCCGAGCCCGGTGACGGCCTCGACGATGGCGGAGAGGATGCCGATGATCACGCCGGCCAGCAGCGCCCACCAGAAGGTGTCGAACTCGAGGGTCAGGCCCACCAGCCCCGACACCCATCCGGCCAGCAGAAGCATCAGCGTGTTGATCACCAGCTGGAAAAGCCCCAGCGTCAGGCAGGTGATGGGGAAGGCCAGGAACGACAGCAGGGGCTTCACGATGGTGTTGATCAGCGCGAGGATCAGCGCGATCGCGCCGATCGTGAGCACCTGGCTCAGCAGGGTCGCCGAGTCGTCGCCCAGATGCATGCCGGGCAGGATCAGGGCCGTGACCCACAGCGCGAGGCCGGTGACGATGAGATGTCCGAGGAATCGCATGGGGCCATTGTCCTCGCCCTGCCTCGGCGGCGCATGGGGGAGAACCCCCCTGGTTCTCCCGGAGGAGCACTGCCACGGCGTCCGCATGCGACAGGACTCCGACGTGCGCACGCCCGAGGGCCGCGCCCTGCATCTCCACTCCCGCGGGGCGGGCCGTTCGTGGCCGCGGAGGACGCGGGCCACGTCATCGCCGCGACCGAGCCGGAGCTGATCGTGGGGAAGATCCGCCGCATGCTGGGGGAGTGAGCGGCGCCCCGGACGCCCCTGCTCGGTCCGCGGCGCCGGGCATACCCTGGCGACATGTCCGACCCCGCCGCCCGCCCCGACCAGCCCGCCGAGACGATCCGTCTGCGCCCCGCGCTCGAGTACCTGCCCGCCTACGTGGCCGGGAAGCCCGCGGCCGACGACGGGATCCATCGCTACAAGGTCTCCTCGAACGAGTCGCACCTGCCGCCGATCCCCTCGGTGCGCGATGCCGCGGTCGCCGCGATGGAGTCCTCGAACCGCTACCCCGACGCCTCCGCGCAGCAGCTGCGCGCCGCGCTGGGGCAGAAGCACGGCGTGGACCCGGCGCAGATCGCGCTGTCCACCGGCTCCGTCGCGGTCTCCGGCGATCTCGTGCGCGCGGTGGTCGGCGAGGGGGACGAGGTCGTCTTCGCCTGGCGCTCCTTCGAGGCGTACCCGATCCTCGTCGGCTCCCACGGCGGCACCCCCGTGCCCGTGCCGCTGACCGCGGCGGGCGAGCACGACCTCGAGGCGATGGCCGCGGCGGTCACCGAGCGCACCCGTCTGGTGCTGCTGTGCACCCCGAACAACCCCACCGGCCCCTCGCTGTCCACCGAGCAGGTCGAGGACTTCCTCGCCCTGGTCCCCGAGGATGTCGTCGTCGCGATCGACGAGGCCTACCGCGAGTTCCACGATCCCGCGACCGTGCTCGGCACCGCCGGGATCTTCCGCCGCCACGGCAACGTGGTGCTGCTGCGCACCTTCTCGAAGCTCCAAGGCCTGGCCGGGCTGCGCATCGGCTACGCCGTCGCCCATCCGCGGCTCGCCCGGGCGCTCGGCCAGGTCACCGTGCCCTTCGGTGCCGGGGCCCCCGCCCAGGCCGCGGCGCTCGCCTCGCTCGCCCCCGAGGCGGCCGAGGAGCTGGAGCACCGCGCGGAGCAGATCCGTTCCGAGCGCTCGCGAGTGATGGCCGCACTGCGCGAGCAGGGCTGGGAGCTGCCCGCGAGCCAGGGCAACTTCGTCTACTTCCCGCTCAGGGAGCGCTCGGGGGAGTTCGCCGAGTTCGCCGACGCACGCGGCCTCGTGCTGCGCGCCTACGGCACGGACGGGGTGCGCGCCACCATCGCGGAGGAGGAGGCGAACGACCGCCTGCTCGCCATCGCGGGGGAGTGGATCGCGGGCTGAGCCTCCACCGGGCGCGCGGGACCGGCCGCACGGCCCCCGGCAGGTCTGCCGGGCGGGCGGCGCCTCAGGCGTCGACAGGCTCCGGACGACGTGCCCGAACCACGGCCTGGACGCCAGATCCGTGGTCCGGACGATCACCGCGCCGAGCGGGACCATCGACACGGCGATCCCGAGAGAGCCGGCGCAGTCGGCGAGACGGGCCGGGCACCGGTGCCTCGCGAGGGGGTGCATGGCCACGAGCCGAGCACCGCCGCGACCCGGCGGCAAGGGGAGATCCGCGGTGACCAGCGGGTCACCGCACGAAGGCGTCGGCCTCCCCGGTCATCCCGATCTGCGCGGCGACGTAGTCGATGTCCTTGTCGCCGCGCCCGGAGAGGTTCCCCAGCAGGTGCGCCTCACGGCCCAACGTCGGCGCGATCCGGATCGCATGAGCGAGGGCATGGGCGGACTCGAGCGCGGGGATGATCCCCTCGGTGCGGCTGAGCAGGCGGAAGGCATCGAGCACCGCCTCGTCTCCCTCGCGCACGTACTCGACACGGCCCAGCTCCCGCAGATGCACGTGCTGCGGTCCGACGCCGGGGTAGTCCAGGCCCGAGGCGATCGAGTGGACCTCGCCGGGCTCGCCGTCCTCGTCCTGCAGGACGAGGGTCTCCATCCCGTGCAGCATGCCGGGGCGGCCGAAGGTCATCGTCGCGGCGTGGCGGCCCGGCTCGTCGCCCTGCCCGCCGTGCTCGACCCCGATCAGCCGCACCTCCTCGTCCTCGAGATAGGCGGCGAAGGCGCCGATCGCGTTCGAGCCGCCGCCCACGCAGGCGATGACCGCGCCCGGCAGGCGGCCGTGCGCGGCGAGGTGCTGGGCACGGGACTCGCGGCCGACGACGGACTGGAAGTCGCGCACCATGTCCGGGAAGGGCGCCGGGCCCACCACGGACCCGATCGCGAAGAGGTACCGCTCGGCATCCGCGGCGTAGACGTCGAAGGCGGAGTCGACCGCCTCCTTGAGGGTGGCCTGGCCAGTCTCCACCGCGACCACCTTCGCGCCCAGCAGGCGCATGCGCACCACGTTCGGGCGCTGCTTGGCGACGTCCACCGCGCCCATGTGGATCTCGCACTCCAGGCCGACGAGCGCCGCGGCGGTCGCGAGCGCGACCCCGTGCTGGCCGGCACCGGTCTCGGCGATCAGGGTGCGCTTGCCCATCCGCTTCGCCAGCAGCGCCTCGCCGATCGTGTGGTTGATCTTGTGGGCGCCGGTGTGGTTGAGGTCCTCGCGCTTGAGCAGGATCCGGGCCCCGCCGAGCTGGTCGGAGAGCCGGTCAGCGCTCGTGATCGCGGAGGGGCGGCCGACGACCTCGCGCAGCAGGCGCGAGTACTCCGCGAAGAACTCCTCGTCGTGCCGGGCCTCCTCGTAGGCGGCGGCGACCTCCGCCATCGGCTCCACGAGCGGCGGCGGCAGGATCGCGCCGCCGTGGTCGCCGAAGCGACCGCCGGTGTTCCCGGCGAAGGCGGGGGAGTCGGTGAGCGCCGCGGCCTCGGCGAGGGTGCGCGGGGCGGGAGCCCCGTCGACGGCGGGTGCGGCGGGTGCGGTGGTGCTGGTCATGGGAACCTCCGGTGATCGGGCCCGGACCGGGAGGCTCGCAGACACGAGAAGCCGCCCGGGTGGCGGGCGGCTTCGGTGTCAGCGCATGCGACAGGGGACCGCCCTCAGGCGGCCCACCGGCTGATCGTCGCGGCGCGCATGGCGGCACCATAGCCCAGCCCCGGCCGTGCTGCGCGGCACGGCCGGCCGGCGACCCAGGACCGGCCGACGGACGCCCCCGGTGATACGGGGGAGGGGCGGACATCACTACCGGCCCCGCGGTCGCCGCCGATAGTCTTGAGAGCGGTCGGGCCCCTGCCGCTGCGGGACGGGCGCCCGAGGCGTCCGGTCCGACTGCACGTCGCCCCGCACCTCCTCGCACGAAGGACCCCATGGCCGCCCCCGCCGCCCCTGTCCCCGCTCCCGCCCTCGGCGGCCCCCGCGCCTACGCGGTCTGGATCGCGGCGGTCACCGCCTATTCGATCGCCGTGCTGCAGCGCACCACGATGGGCGTCGCCGGGCTCGAGGCCGCGGACCGGTTCGGGGCCTCGGCGACCATCGTGTCGACCTTCGTGGTGCTCCAGCTCGGCGTCTACGCCCTCGCCCAGATCCCCGCCGGCGTGCTGCTGGACCGCTACGGCTCCCGCGTCACCCTCACCGTCGGCGCCGTGCTGATGGCGCTCGGCCAGGTGCTCATGTCCCAGACCGAGACCGTGGGCGTGGCGATGATCGCCCGCATCGTGCTCGGCGCGGGCGATGCGCTGACCTTCGCGAGCGCGATCCGGCTGGTCCCGGCCTGGTTCCCGCCCGGACGCGTGCCGCTGCTGACCCAGCTCACCGGCATCCTCGGCCAGGTCGGGCAGATCCTCTCCGCCGTCCCCTTCGTGGCCGTGCTGAGCGTGGCCGGCTGGACGCCCGCCTTCTCCTCCGCCGCGGCGCTCAGCGCGATCGCCGCCGTGCTGGTGCTGCTCGTCGTCCGCGCGACGCCGCCGGGGATGTCGCGTCCGACGGTGAAGCACGACCTCCGACGGATCCCCGTGGTGCTGGGGCGGATCGTGCGCCACCCCTCGACGCAGCTGGGCTTCTTCACCCACTTCACGGCCGGCTTCCCCGGCATCGCGTTCTCGATGATGTGGGGCTACCCGTATCTCACCGCGGGGGAGGGGCTCAGCCGCCCCGCCGCCTCCGCGGTGATGACCGTGCTGGTGGTCGTCGCGATCGTCGGCGGTCCGCTGATCGGTGCGCTCACCCAGCGGCACCCGCTGCGCCGCTCCACGCTGGTGCTGCTGATCGTCGCGACGATCCTGGTGCCGCTGCTCGCGCTCGTGCTGTGGCCGGGCAACGCCCCGATGTGGCTGCTGATCGTGCTGGTCTCCGGGTACTCCATCGGCGGCCCCGCCAGCTCCGTCGGCTTCGACTTCCCGCGCACGGACCTGGCCAAGCACCGCCTCGGCACCGCGACCGGCGCCGTGATCATGGGCGGCTTCATCGGCGCCCTCGTCGCGATCCTCCTGATCGGCGTGGTGCTGGACCTGCTGCGCCCCGACGGGGACTACGACCTGGCCTCCTTCCGCCTCGCCTTCGCCGTGCAGCTCCCGCTGCTCGCGATCGGGGCGGTCGGGATGCTGGTGACCCGTCGGAACCTGCGCCGACGGATGGCCGTGCAGGGCCGCGAGGTCCCGCCGTGGCGCGAGGTGTGGCGCTCGGGGCGCTGGCGCCAGCTCTGAGGAGCCCCTGTCCCGTCGGCCGCGGAGCCCGTCGGTCGGGCTCGGTCCGCTCCGCGGCCGCCGTCGGGGCCCTCGTCGGCCGGGCCGGGCTTGCCGCCGCCCCCGCCGTGCCGTAGCGTTCCTCCCAGTACTTACTTTCAAGGAGGAAATATGTCGTTCACGCTGGGCATCGTCGGGATCGGTCAGTTCGGATCCCACTTCGCGGAGCTCTTCGCCGCCCATCCCGACATCGACGCGCTCTACGCCGTCGACTCCGTCCCCGAGCGGATCGACGCCGTCGAGGCGCGCGGGGTCGCCTTCGCCGACCGGTTCGAGAACCTCGAGGAGCTGCTCGCCTCCGACGTCGACGCGGTCGCGATCTTCACCCAGCGCTGGACCCACGGACAGCACGCCCTGGCCGCCCTCCGTGCCGGCAAGCACGTCTACTCCGCGGTGCCGATGGCCATCGAGGAGGACGAGATCCGCCAGATCACCGAGGAGGTGCAGCGCACGGGGCTCGTGTACATGATGGGCGAGACCAGCCAGTACAACGCCGCTGTCGTCCTCGCCCGGCGCATCCACCGCTCCGGCGCGTTCGGCGAGGTGTTCTACGCCGAGGGCGACTACGTCCACGACATGGACCTCGGCTTCTACGACGCCTACAGGTACTCCGGCGGCGAGCAGTGGAAGTCCACCGCCTCCTACCCGCCCCTGCTCTACCCCACCCACTCCATCGGCGGGATCCTCGGCGTGCTGGGGGAGCGGCACGCCGTCTCCGTCTCGGCGCTCGGGCGCCCCGACACCCGCGGCGACGGGGTCTTCGACAGGGACGTCTCGATGTTCGGCAACGACGTCTCCAACGCCTTCGCCCTGTTCGGGATGGACAACGGCGGCGCCTTCCGCACGAACGAGCTGCGTCGCGTGGGCTACCCGAGCCACAAGCGCGAGTCCCGCTTCCGCTTCTTCGGCGAGGAGTCCAGCTTCGAGGAGACCATCGACGTCACCTATTGGCACGACAAGAAGCGCGTGCTGGACGTGACCGAGCTGATCGCCACCGGGTCGACCATGAGCCTGGACGACCCGCGCCTGGCGGACGTCTCCCCGGCCCTGCGCGACGCCTTCGTCGCCGGCGCCTCCCGCGCCCACCACCAGGAGCGCCTGCCCGAGGAGTTCCAGGGCCTGCCCAACGGGCACGAGGGCGCCCACCACTTCCTCGTCGACGACTTCGCCCGCGCCGTGGCCGACGGCTACCAGCCCGTGGTCAACGCGTGGCAGGCCGCCCGCTACACGCTGCCCGGCGTCATCGCCCACCAGTCGATGAACCGCGGCGGCGAGCGGCTCGAGATCCACGACCTCGGCGACTGCCCGCTGCCCGTGGTCGATCTCGACGCCGAGCAGGATCCGCTGGACCCGCAGGCGCTCGCCGCCGCGATCGAGGAGGCCTCCGCCGCCGTCCGCGTCTGACGGCCCGCGCCCGGACGTCAGCGCCGGGCCGCGCGCGTCCGACTGGCCGGTTCCGCCCGGCCGCACCCTGCTCGCCCCAGTCGATCGACGGAACGCTCCAGAGAAATGGTGCGGGACATCGAAGGACTGGGGCGTTGTGGCGTGTCCGGAGAGCGCCGCGGTGGTGCGGAGCGGCATGCCGGGCGCGTGATGGTGCGTCTCGCCCGGAGGGTGCTGCATGCCACGAGCGGTGCGATCGAGCCGTCGGGAGCTCGACGCGGAGCCGTGCCGATCTGTGACCTTCCGCGGTGTCCCGCGTCGCCGACGAAGTGGTAACTTCACTCACACATGACCGAGAAGTGAAGTTTTCTCACCGGTGGGTGGGAGCCGACGAAGGAGTCCCTCATGATCGCTCGACGACACGTCCTGGCCGCCGGTGCCGCAGGCTCGGCAGCCCTCGCCCTCGCCGCCTGCGGTGGGGACTCCGGAGGATCCGGCGGGGAGGGCAAGACCCTCACCTTCTGGCTGATGGAGGGCACCAACGCCTCCGCCGACGCCTACATCGAGGAGCTCAAGACCGCGTTCACCGAGACCACGGGTGCCACCCTCGACGTCCAGGTCCAGCCCTGGGACGGCGCGCACGACAAGTTCGTCACCGCCATGGCCGGCGGCACCGGCCCCGACGTCGCCGAGGTCGGCACCACCTGGGTGCCCGAGTTCGCCGACGCGGGCGGCATCGACGACCTCTCCGAGGACATCGAGGCCGCCGGCCTCGCCGACGGCCTCGTCGAGGGGCTCGTCGAGGCGGGCAGTCTCGACGGCGGGACCTACGGCATGCCCTGGTACGCGGGCGTCCGCTCGATCCTCGCCAACCGCGAGATGCTCGAGGCGGCCGGGGTCGCAGAGCAGCCCCAGAGCTGGGACGACCTGCTCACCATGATCACCGCGCTCAAGGAGCACGACCCGGACTGGATCCCCTTCCCGGTCGCCGGCGCCAGCATCTTCTCCGCCATGCCCTTCGTCTGGGGCGCCGGCGGCGAGATCGCCACGCAGGAGGGCGAGACCTGGACCGCGGCGATCAACAGCCCCGAGGCCGTCGAGGGCCTGACCTGGTACACCGACCTCGCGCTCAAGCACGGCGCCTCGACCTCCGCGGCAACCACCTGGCTGGAGACCGACTCGCTGGCCGCCTTCCTCCAGGAGACGGTGCCGATGTTCATCACCGGCTCCTGGGTGCCCGCCACCATCGAGGCCGAGAACCCCGAGCTCGCCGAGAAGCTCGTCGCCTTCACGATCCCGGCGAAGGACTCCCCGGTCGCGCCGTCCTTCCTCGGCGGCTCGCTGATGTGCCGCTTCACCGAGACCGCGGAGCCCGAGCTCGCCTTCGAGCTCATCAAGCTCGTCACCACGGGCGACTTCGCCACCCGCTGGGCCGAGGAGACCAACTACTTCCCCGGCACCACCGCGGCGCTGGACGAGGTGGTCGCCGGCGGCGACGAGCTCACCAAGGTCTTCGCCACCCAGATGACCGAGGGCGGCAAGTCCGTGCCCGTCACCCCGGCCTGGGGCAAGATCGAGGGCGCCAAGACGCTCGGCACGATGATCTCCTCCGTCCTGGACGGCACCTCGGCCCAGGACGCGGCCGACACCGCCGCCGAGGAGATGGACGGCTTCTTCTCCGAATGAGCACCGCCGCACCCGATCTCCGCGACCGGCAGGACGGAGCAGCGCCGCTCGAGCGCCGCGCCGTCCCGCCGGGCCGCCGCCTGCGCCGCGGCCTCGCCCCCTGGCTCCTGCTCGCCCCCGCCCTGATCGTGCTGGGCGTGCTGCTGCTGTGGCCGATGGTGCGCGTGCTGAACCTGTCCCTGCAGGACTACGAGCTGAAGAACCTCCTGCGCGGGGACAGCAACTACGTGGGGCTGGGCAACTACGTCCAGGTCCTCACCGACCCGTTCCTGTGGCAGATCGTGCTGCCCAACACGGTCGGGTTCGCGATCGTGTGCGTCGTGCTGACCATGGCCGTCGGCGCCGTGGTGGCGCTGTTCCTGAACACGCTGGGCACCGCCTGGCGGTCGATCTGCACCACCGCGATCATGGTCGCCTGGGCGGTGCCGGCGCTGACCGGCACCTACATCTTCGTCTGGCTCTTCGACCCCCAGTCCGGGCTCGTGATCTCGGCCCTCGACGGGCTGGGGCTGATGGAGGCCGGCAGCGTCAACTGGTTCACGAACCGGTGGAGCTTCTACGCGATCGCGACGCTGAACGTCGTCTACCACGGCTTCCCGTTCATCGCCGTGACGATGCTCGCCGGGCTCACCACCGTGCCGCACGAGCTGTACGAGGCGGCGGCGCTGGACGGCGCGAGCGCCTGGACCCGCTTCTGGCAGGTCACCGTGCCCACCCTGCGCCCGATCATCGCGGTGTGCGTGATCCTCTCGACGATCTGGGACTTCAAGGTGTTCGTCCAGATCTTCCTGATGCCCGGAGGCGACGGCTCCACCCGCGAGGTCATGAACCTCGGAGTCTGGTCGTACACGCAGTCCTTCGCCCAGGGCGAGTACGGGATGGGCTCCACCATCGCGGTGCTGCTGACCGCGCTGCTGATGGTGATCTCCGTGGTCTACATCCGCACCCTGATGAAGGAGGAGGAGCTGTGAACCGTCGGACCCCCGCCACCACCGCGGCCCGGGCGATCGGCGTCGTCGTGCTGCTGGCGCTGACCCTCTTCCCCTTCTACTGGATGCTCTCCACCGCCGTGGACACCAGCCCGCTCTCCCGCGGGGCGGCCCTGCTGCCCAGCGGCCTCACCCTTGAGCACTTCGAGCACGTGCTGGTCGACGCCGGGTTCCTGCGCTACGTGCGGGTCTCCCTGGTCGTCGCCCTGGGCACCGTCGTGCTCTCGGGCGCGGTGGCGCTGCTGGCCGCCGTCGCGGTCGCCCGCTTCCGCTTCCGGCTGCGCACCCAGGTGCTGGTGATGGTCCTGATGGTGCAGATGGTGCCGCTCGAGGCGCTCGTGATCCCGCTGTTCCTGCAGGCGCGGACCCTCGGCATGCTCAACTCGCTGCTGGGCCTGACCATCGTCTACCTCGGCTTCTCCCTCGCCTTCGCGATCTGGAACCTGCGCGGCTTCGTCGCCGCGGTGCCGCGCGAGCTCGAGGAGGCGGCCTACGTGGACGGGGCGAGCTGGTGGCGGATGTTTCGCTCGATCCTGCTGCCGCTGGTCGCCCCGGGCCTGGTGGCGACCTCGGTGTTCTCCTTCATCACCGCCTGGAACGAGTTCATCTTCGCGCTCACCTTCATGCAGGACGGCTCGAAGTACACCGTGGGCGTGGGGCTGCGGACCTTCTTCACCCAGAACACCGCCGACTGGGGCTCGGTGATGGCCGCCTCGACGATCATCGCCCTGCCGGTGGTGCTCTTCTTCGTGCTCGTCCAGCGGAACCTCGCCAAGGGCATCACCGCCGGCGCCGTGAAGGGCTGAGGCATGACCAGCATCCCCTCCCGGCCGGGCGCCGCGGCGCCCCGGGCCCGCCACGACGCCGACGTGCTCGGCGTGCTGATGGCCCCCTTCACCGGCACCGAGGTGCCCGCCTGGCTCGACGGGGCGCTCGAGGCGGGTCTCGCCTCCGTGATCCTCTTCGGGCACAACACCCCCGATCCCGCGACGGCGCGGGAGCTCTCCCGCGCCGTCCACGCCCGGTCCGAGGACTGCGTCGTCGCGATCGACGAGGAGGGCGGGGACGTCACCAGGCTGCAGGCGCGGACCGGCTCGTCCCTGCCCACGGCCTGGGCGCTCGGAGAGGCCGACGACCCCGAGCTCACCCGGGACGCCGGGCGCGCCCTCGGCGACCTCCTCGCCGCCTGCGACATCGACCTGGACCTCGCCCCGGTGCTCGACGTCTCCACCGATCCCGCGAACCCCGTGATCGGCACCCGCGCCTACGGCGACGAGCCCGACCGGGTCGCCCTGCACGCCCGCGCCTTCGCGACCGGGCTGATCGACGCCGGGATCGGCACCTGCGCGAAGCACTTCCCCGGTCACGGCGCGACCGCCACCGACTCCCACACCGCTCTGCCGCGGATCGACCTCGGCCCGGCGCAGTTCGTGGCCGAGCACCTCGCACCCTGGCGGATCGCGCCCTGGCTCGACGCCGTGATGACCGCGCACGTGCTGGTCCCCGCGCTCGGGGAGGGGCCCGCCTCGATCACGCCCTGGTCCCGGCCGCTGCTGGACCGCGCCGTCGGCGGCACCTTCCACGGCCTGGTCATCACCGACGCGCTCGACATGGCCGCCGTCGCCGAGGACCCCGGGTACGGGGAGGCGGCGGTCCGGGCCCTCGAGGCGGGCGCGGACCTGCTGTGCCTGGGGACCTCGCTGCGCCGGGACGACGAGCAGATGCTTCGGGAGGCCCATGACGCGATCCTCGCCGCGGTCGAGTCGGGACGGATCCCGCGCAGAGCGCTGCACGAGCGCGCCGAGCGCACCCGGGAGCGGCTGTGCAGCCTGCGCACCCGGCGCCGCTTCGTCCCGGCCCCCGAGCTCGAGGACGCCCTCGCGCGCGGGGAGGCCCTCGGCGCGGAGGCGGCCGC
>NZ_KV788922.1:0-25137 GCF_001807385.1 Brachybacterium sp. HMSC06H03
GGGCGGGCGCCTCCCGGCCCGCGCCGTCGCGGCGTCCACGCGCAGGCGTACCACCGCGTCCTCGTCGGGCGCGGGGCTCGCCCCGGGCGGGGTGAGTTCCCCGATCGCCGCGGCCGGGATCAACACGGTGCGCGAGCTCAGCTGGCGGGGCATGACGGTGAGCGCGGCGAGATCGCCGCTCGCATCGTGCTGGTAGACGTCGCGCACGCGGCCGACGACCCGGTCGTCGCTGCCGCGCACGGTGAGCCCGGCGAGGGCCTGCAGGCCCGGCGCCCGGTGGTTAACGAGGGGCTGGTCCCGCGCGTCCCCGGCCTCCGGCCCGCCGGTGAGGCCGGAGGTGCGATCCTCCGGGGTGCGCTCGGCGCTCATCGGGTCTCCTCGCAGGGGGTCACGCCCACGGAGTCTACCGACGGGGTCCAGGTGCTCAGTCGGTCACGCAGCAGAGCCGTACGAACTCCTGCACGTCCGCGATCGGGTCCGCGTCGGAGGTCTTCTGCAGCTCGCGGACCGTGTGCTCGCGCACCGTCAGGCTCAGCAGCAGGGAGAACAGGGAGCGGGCGAGGAACTTCGGCGAGGTCCCGGCGACCAGTTGCCCCCGCTCCTCGAGGCCGTCGAACACCCGCTCCAGCACGTGCTCGTGGACCAGTCGGAGCCGGGCGATCCGGAAGCGGCCGGGATGCCCGGGGTCCACGACCTCCGCCGACAGGGTCGCCAGCAGCGCCATCGAGTGCTTGCGCGGATCCCACGGACCGCCCAGCGCCGCGATCAGCGTCTCCGGCGAGGAGGCGATCGAGTCGGCCGAGTCCAGCAGACCCTGCGCATGCGCCTCGAGCCGGTCGATCACCGCGCCGAGCAGCACCTCCTTCGACGAGAAGTGGTGCAGCATGCCGGGATGCGAGATCCCGACGCGGCGCGAGATGTCGCGCAGGCTCGCACCGTCGTAGCCGCGCTCGGCGAACAGCGATGAGGCGGCGTCGAGGATCATCTCCCGCCGCGAGGGCTCGGCGGCGGTCGAGCCCTCGACCGCGCCGGCCCCGTCGGCCGTGCCCGAGCCGGCCTCGTCGGCCGAGGCTCCGTACGCGCTCTGGAGGCCGGCGCCGAGCCCGCCCTGGGACTCGGTGACGGTATCGAGGTTGCGCAGGACCCGGCCCAGCGGCTCCTCGAGCGTCCCGCCGCCCGCGCGGCACGGCGCCTCCTCGCCGGCTCGATCGGAGAAGACCGCCGACGGCGGCACCGGTCCCGTCCCGGACCCCAGGGCCCCGTTGGTCACGACACTCGTCATCGGCGTTCCTCCTTCGTCATCAGCGGGAGACGATCAGCTCCGCGATCTCGATCGCGTTCAGCGCTGCTCCCTTGCGGAGATTATCGGCCACCGCGAAGAGGATCAGGCCCTTCCCGTCCGGCACCGAGGCGTCCTGTCGGATGCGGCCGACGAATGTGCCGTCCTTGCCGGCCGCCATCAGCGGGGTGGGCAGGTCCACGACGGTCACGCCCGGCGCCGCCTCGAGCAGCTCGCGGGCGCGCTCCGGGGTGATCGGCTGATCGAACTCGGCATGGATCGCGAGGGCGTGGCCGCTCATCACCGGCACGCGCACGCAGGTGCCGGCCACGGGCAGGTCCGGCAGGCCCAGGATGCGGCGGGACTCGTTGCGGAGCTTCTGCTCCTCGTCGGTCTCGCCGGAGCCGTCGTCGACCAGGTTCCCGGCGAGCGCGACCACGTTGTACGCGATCGGCGCCTGGTACACGCCCGGCTCGCCCAGATCCACCGAGGAGCCGTCCAGCGCGAGCTCCTCGACATGGTCGACACCCTTCCTGACCTGCGCGGCGAGCTCTGCGACACCGGCCACGCCGGAGCCGGAGACCGCCTGGTAGGTGGCGACCTTCAGCCGGGCCAGACCCGCCTCGTCGTGGAGGGCCTTCAGGGTCGGCATCGCGGCCATGGTGGTGCAGTTGGGGTTCGCGATGATGCCGCGCTTCGGGGCGGTGATCTGCTCCGGGTTCACCTCGGAGACCACCAGCGGCACCTCCTCGTCACGGCGCCAGGCCGAGGAGTTGTCGACGACCACGGCGCCCGCCTCGGCGAAGCGGGGCGCGAGCGCCTTCGAGGTCGAGCCGCCGGCGGAGAAGATCGCGACGTCCAGTCGCCGCCCCTCGGAGGTGATGTCGGCGGTCTCCGCGTCCTCGACCACGAGGTCGAGACCGGCATAGGAGACGGCGCTTCCGGCGCTGCGGGCGGAGGCGAACACGCGGATCGCGGAGTGTGCGACCGAGCGGTCGGCGAGCAGGGCGAGCATCACACGCCCGACCTGGCCGGTGGCGCCGACGACGCCGAGGACGGGCCCGTCGGCCGCGTAGCCGGGGGTGCCCGAGAAATCGGGCGCGGTGGTGGGGCTGGGGGTGCTGGTGGTGTTCATCGTCCGGTCCCTCCGTAGACCACGGCCTCGGTCTGCTCGGCGTCGAGGCCGAACGCCGTGTGGATCACGCGCACCGCGTCGTCGAGCCGCGACTGCTCGGTGACGACGGAGATGCGGATCTCCGAGGTGGAGATCATGTCGATGTTGATGCCCGCCTCGCCGAGCGAGCGGAACAGGGTCGCCGAGACGCCCGGGTGCGCGCGCATCCCGGCGCCGACGATGGAGACCTTCCCGATCTGGTCGTCGTAGCGGACCTCGGTGAAGCCGATCGCCTCGCGCGCCTTCTCGATCGCCTCGAGGGCGGCCGGGGCGTCGGACTCCGGGAGGGTCAAGGAGATCGCGACGGTGTCGTCGACCGTCGAGGAGTTCTGCACGATCATGTCGATGTTCGCGCCGGTCCCGGCGACCACGTCGAACAGCAGTGCCGCCTTGCCCGGCGCGTCCGGGACCTCGACGACGGTGATCTTGCCTTCGCTGCGGTCGTGGGCGACGCCCGAGATGATCGGCGCCTCGAGGCCCGGTGCTGCGATGTCGTCCATGGGGAGCTCCTTGGTCGGGTCGGCGGCGTCGCGACGGGCGGCGTCCGCGGGGCGGAGGGTGACGTCGGGGTCGATCGGGATCTCGCGGTCGGGCTCGTCGGTGACGATCGTGCCGAGCCGGCCCGAGTACGAGGAGCGCACGTGCAGCGGCACCGCGTAGCGGCGCGCGTACTCGACGCTGCGCGCCATGAGGATCTTCGAGCCGTTCGCGGCCATCTCCAGCATCTCCTCGCTGGAGATGACGGGGACGCGGCGCGCGGCCGGCGCGATACGGGGATCGGCGGTGAAGACGCCGTCGACGTCGGAGTAGATCTCGCACACGTCCGCCTCGAGCGCCGCGGCGAGCGCGACGGCCGTCGTGTCCGAGCCGCCGCGGCCGAGGGTGGTGATGTCCTTCGTGGTCTGCGAGACGCCCTGGAATCCGGCGACGATCGCGACCGCGCCCTCCTCCAGCGCCTCCTCGATCCGGCCCGGGGTGACGCGCAGGATGTGCGCCTTTCCGTGCACCTCGTCGGTGATCAGCCCGGCCTGCGAGCCGGTGTAGGCGCGGGCGTGGACGCCGGTGTCGTTCAGCGCCATCGACAGCACCGCCATCGAGATCCGCTCACCGGCGGTGACCAGCATGTCCATCTCGCGCGGCGGCGGGTTCGGGCTCACCTGCTCGGCGAGGTCGATCAGGTCGTCGGTGGTGTCGCCCATCGCGGAGACCACCACGACCACCTTGTGTCCGGCCCGGGAGTACATCGAGATGCGGCGCGCGACGCGCTTGATCGAGTCGGCGTCAGCGACGGAGGATCCTCCGAATTTCTGGACGACCAGGCTCATGAGCGGGTTCCTTTGACTGTCGGGGGCGGTGCGGATCGTGCGTGGGTGCGCGGACATCCGCCGTCGCGGGTCCGCTCGAGCCGATCGGACGCCCCGTGCCGTGCGGTCCGAGCCGGGCTCGCGGGAGCGGCGCAGACGCACGCCTCCCGCCGGACACCGCTCGTCCCGGACGATCCGGTGACGCCGTCGCGACACGCAGGCCAGTCTACGAAGACGGCTCCCCGAAGCCCCAGTGACCTCGTCATTCGAGACAGAGGGCCAGGTCAGGACGGTTCGCGCACGTGACCGGCGCAACACCGCCCCGGGCGCGGCGGGGCTGGGCCTCGCGGCCCGGTCACCGATCCTGACCCCCGACATCAGCACCGGAAGGTTCTCCGAGACGTGGCTTTGTGCTCCTCTGCGGGCCCATACCGTCACTCAGCCACGTCTCGCATGGCGTGGGCAGCTCACCGAGTCTGCTGCGACCTTTGGCCGAGGTGCTGTGGAGGAACGGTCCGGGGCCATGACCTGCCGATCCGTCCCGTCGTACGAGGCGATGTGGAGGACTGCGCGACGGGACGGCCCGTCCGGGGGAGGCTCCCTGCATGCCGCGCCGCTTGCTCCCGCTGCCCGCCTCGATCAGCAGGCCCGTGTTCACCGCCGCTGAAGCGCGCGCCGCTGGAGTCTCGGGAGGCAGACTGCGCGCCGCCGACGTCTCACGGATCGACCGAGGGCTCTATGTCATGACGGAACGGTCGACCGGGGCCGCGAGCTCGCCCGAGAGCGACGGGACCCCGCACGAAGAGGGGGCGAGCGCGGTCCGGGAGGCCGACGTGATCCGTGCGCTGCAGCGCGCCGACCCGGACGCGGTCGCCTGCGGGCTCAGCGCGGCCAGGCTGTGGAACCTTCCCCTTCCGCTCGGCCTCAGCTCCTGGGATGCCGACGACCCGGACTCGACGATCACCATGTCCCTCACCGGGTTCCATCGGCTCAACACGAAGCAGGTGACTTGGCGATCCAGCGACATCTCCTCTCGCGAGAGGACCCGCCTGCGAGGCATCGGCACCACCACGCGCCTGCGAACCTTCCTCGAGCTCGCCGAGGTGCTTCCCCAGGACGACCTGGTGGCGATCGGCGATCATCTCGTGCGCATGCCTCGTCCCTCCCTCGAGAGCCGCAGCCTGCCTCATGTCCCTATCGACGAACTCTCCGACGTCGTCGTCCGGTTCCGGGGCCGCGGGTCACGCCGGCTGCGGTCCGCGATGGCGGACGTCCGCGTCGGCGCGGACTCGCCTCAGGAGACGTTCCTGCGCCTCGCGCTGCTTCGGTCCGGCCTGCCCGAGCCAGTGCTGAACACGACGATCCGTCAGGACGGGCGATGGCTCGGGGAGCCGGACATGTCGTGGCCGCAGTGGAAGGTCTGCCTCGAATACGACGGGAGGCACCACCGCACCCGGACGCAGCAGGAGAAGGACATCCTGCGCGGGGAGCGACGACGGCTCGCGGGATGGACCGAGCTCGTGGTCTCCGTGGGCGACATGGATCGTGGCGCAGCACGGGCCATCGAGCGAGTGAGGTCGGAGCTGCGCAGGCGCGGCCACACGGGATGAGCGCGCCTCGAGTCGGCCGTGCAGGATGAGCTCGCGTCCGACCGGCCGTGCGCCGTGAGCACCCCGAGTCGGCCAGTCGATGCAAAGCTCCGAGCCGGTCGTGCGCGGCGGCCTCCGGACCAGGCCCCCGATGACGATGTGCCGAGTCCTCTGCGGCGCAGGGGGCGAGGCGTGGCTTTGTGCTCGAATGACTCGCAATAACGACACAAAGCCACGTCTCGCCGCACCGGGCGGAACCGGGACCGGCTGGGCCGCAGGTCAGAGTCCGGCGGTGAGCTCGGTGAGGAGGGCGCGGGCGCCGTCGGTGCGGAGCACCTCGAGGGCGTGGAGGTAGGGCGTCGTGAACGCCTCGTGCTCGACCAGGTCGCCGAACAGCTCCTCGTCGCGGAGGAAGGCGAGCGGATCCTCGTCGTGCTTCGCGGCGGCGGCCATGACGCGGTCGTGGAGGCGGTCCACGACGGGCCACTGCTCGCCGTTCTCCCCGGTGCCCTCGGCGTACCGGGCCCAGGAGGCGACGATCGCGGCCGATGCCGAGATCTCGCGGCCGGCCTCGAGGTTCTCCCGGATCACGGGCACGAGCCAGGTGGGGATGCGGTCGGAGGACTCGGCGGCGAGGCGGGCGAGGGTGTCCTTCACGCTCGTGTTCGCGAAGCGCGCCATGAGCTCGTCCTTGTAGGCATCGAGGTCCATGCCGGGCACCTCGGGCACGGTCGGGGTGCCCTCACGGTCCATGTACAGGGTGCGGGTGAAGGGGGCGAGGTGCGGATCGACGGCGGCCTCGTCGGCATAGGTCTGCCCGAGCAGCAGGCCGAAGTAGGCGATGGCCTGGTGGGAGCAGTTCAGCAGGCGCAGCTTCATCAGCTCGTACGGCTCGACGTCCTCGACCATCTGCACGCCGACCTCCTCCCAGGCGGGGCGGCCCTCGGGGAACTCGTCCTCGAGCACCCACTGCACGAAGTCCTCGCTGACCACGGGCCAGACGTCCTCGATGCCGTAGTCCGAGGCGATCATCGCGATGTCCGACTCCGCGGTGACGGGGGTGATGCGGTCGACCATGCAGTTGGGAAAGGCGACGTCGGAGGCGATCCAGTCCGCGATCGGGGCATCGCCGTGCAGGCCGTTCTCGTCGCGGCGCTGCGCATAGGCGAGGATCATGCGCTTGGCGAGGTCCCCGTTGCCGCGCACGTTGTCGCAGGACATGACGGTGAAGGGGGCGGTGCCGGCCTCGCGGCGTCGGCGCAGCGCCTCGACCACGTAGCCGAACATCGTGCGGGGCTGACCCACCCGCTGCGCGGAGTTCGCGCCGCCGTCGTCCGAGCCCGCGAGGGCCGCGGCCTGGGCGTCGGCAGGATCGAACCGCGTGGCGAGGTCCGCGGCGACCGCCTCGGTCTCGTACTGGAACCCCCCGGTGGAGGGGTTGTAGTTGTACCCGCCCTCGGTGACGGTGAGCGAGACGATCCGCACGGCCGGGTCGGTCATCTGGGCGAGCACGGCCTCGGGATCGTCGGGCGCGAAGAGGTAGCGGGCGATCGAGCCGATCACGCGGGGGTCGCGCGTCCCGTCGGGCGCCTTCGTGACCAGGGTGTACAGGGAGTCCTGGGCGTCGAGCGCGTCGCGCATCCGGGCGTCGCCCGGCAGCAGGCCGACGCCGCAGAGCGCCCAGTCGAGGTCGCGTCCGGCGTTCATGAGGCGGTCGAGGTACATCGCCTGGTGGGCGCGATGGAAGCCGCCGACGCCGAAGTGGACGATGCCGACCCGTCGCTCATCCAGCGGCTGCTGCGGGGTGGCGACCTCGCCGCGCGCGGCGATCTCGGAGAGGCTGGAGGCGGTCAGGGCGGTCGGAGCGGTCATCGGCTCATCCTTCGACGAGGAATCGGGGGTGCGCCCGACGATACACACTCCGGCGTCAGATGAGCAGAGGGTGGCGCTCACCTGTTCGACGCCGGGCTCACCGCAGTCCCGAGGGGGCCGAGCGGCGGCGCGGTCGACCCGAGGCGACACGGCGGCGCTACGCGGGACCGGATCGGCCAGCACAGCAGAGGCGGAGCGGCCGACCGAGCACGAAGGGGCGCGCTCAGCCCAGGTGCGCCTCGACCTGCTCGGCGAGCTCGGGGGCGAGGACGATGTCGTCGACGAGGCCGGAGCGGGCCGCGGCGAGCACCGCGTCGGGATGGCCGCCAGCGGGGATCGCGGCGATGACGCGGGCGCGGCGGAGCTGGTCGGGCCGCACCCCGATCACGCGGTCCTCGACGGCGGAGTGCCACACGGCACCGCTCCCACCGAGCAGGATCCCGCAGATCTCGGCGACGACGCCGGCGTCGAGGGCGCGCTGCTGCTCGGCGGGGCGCAGCCGGCTCCAGAGGGTCGAGGCCCCGTCGGCCCAGGCGCCGACGGATACGGTCGCGACGTCGAGCCCGTCGGCCGCATCGAGCGCCGTGCGCACCTCCTCCATGGAGCGCAGCGAGGCCGCGACCTGCGGGGAGTCGACGATGAGCGGGGTGGGCAGGGCCCAGACCTGGCCGCCGGAGCGGGCACCGAGCTCGTGGACCAGCGCCGAGGACTGCGCGGTCGAGTGCCCGGCGGTGCTCACGGGGCCGACGAGCTGGACGATGTCGGCAGCGGGCAGCGCGTCGAGCGCGGCGGGCAGGTGCATGAGGGTGCGCGACCAGGCCACGCCGAGCCGTCCGCCCTCGCGCAGGTGACGGAGCAGCAGGCCCGCGACCTGGCGGGCGATCGCGGCGCGGGGCGCCTCGCCGGGGCGGGCGACCGCGACGGTGACGGAGGAGATGCCCAGGCGCTCGGCGAGCGGGGAGAGGTCGCGGCCGGCGGCGGTCGGGTCGACGACCTCGATGCGGACGATGCCCTCGGCGCGCGCCTCGTCGAGCAGGCGCGCGACCTGGAAGCGGGAGAGTCCGTGGCGCCGGGCGAGCTCGATCTTCGGCACGCCCTCGAGGTGGTGCTCGCTCGCGAGGGCGACCTTGAGCGCGATCGCGTCCGCAGCTCCGGGACCGGCCTCCACCCCAGGGCCGGCTTGCATCCCGGCACCCGCCTGCGCCCCGGCACCGGCCTGCATCCCGGCTCCGGCCTGCTCGCTCCCCATCGGTCCTCCCTCCGCAGCCTGCATCGCCCCCTCAGGTGAGGGCAGATTGTTGCTCGGCTGAGCGTATATGACTACGCTCACCCTCAGTTGAGAAGTCTCCCCGCTCATCTGAGCGAGCGGTCGTCCCGTCGGCCGTGCCCTCCCGGGCACGCCCCCGCGGCGCCGACCGTGCCCGCCCTCCGCGACGACGCGCCCGAGCGGCCCGTCTCCGCGATGTTCACAGGAGAACAGCGCATGGGTCCCCGTCCCCACCCCTCACCCTCGCCACGGCCTCTCCGTCCCCGTCGACGCGCGGTCCTCGGCGCCGGGCTCGCCGCGGGCCTCGGCGCCGCCGGCTTCGCCGGATGCGGCACCGGCTCCTCCGCCGGCGGGAAGGAGTCGATCGTCGTCGCGATCGTCTCGAACCCGCAGATGCAGGACGCCATCAGCCTCATCGACCGCTTCACCGCCCAGCATCCCGACATCGACGTGCGCTTCGTGTCCCTGCCGGAGAACGAGGCGCGCGCGAAGATCACCGCCTCGGTCGCCTCCGGCGGCGGCGAGTTCGACGTCGTGATGATCTCCAACTACGAGACCCCGCTGTGGGCCCCGAACGGCTGGCTCACCGACCTCGAGCCGTACATCGCCCGCACCGAGGGCTACGCGCCGGAGGACTTCGTCCCCACGATCAAGGACGCGCTCACCGTCGACGGCGCGATGTACTCCGTCCCCTTCTACGGCGAGAGCGCCTTCCTGGTCTACCGCCAGGACCTCTTCGACGAGGCCGGGCTGACCATGCCCGAACGTCCCGGCTGGGACGACATCCGCTCCTTCGCCTCCGCCCTGCACGACCCCGAGGCGGGCATGAGCGGGATCGCGCTGCGCGGACTCGCGGGCTGGGGCGAGAACCTCGCCCCGATGAGCACCGTCATCAACACCTTCGGCGGCTGCTGGTTCGACATGGACTGGGCCCCGCGCCTGGACTCCCCCGAGGTGCACGACGCCGTCGCGCTCTACGTCGACACCCTGCGCTCCTACGGCCAGCCCGGCGCCGCGACCTCCGGCTTCGGCGAGTGCCTGACCCAGTTCAGCCAGGGCAACGCCGCCATGTGGTTCGACGCCTCCTCGATGGTCTCCGGGGTGGAGAACCCCGACTCCTCGACCGTCGTGGGGAAGACCGGCTACGCGCTCGGGCCGACGAAGGACACCGAGTACGCCGGCTGGCTCTACTCCTGGGCGCTCGCGATCCCCGAGACCAGCCGCAAGAAGGACGCCGCCTGGGAGTTCATCGCCTGGATGACCCACCCCGACTACTTCCAGCTGGTGGGCCAGGAGATCGGCTGGGAGGCGCTGCCGCCAGGATCACGCCTGTCCACCTATGAGATCCCCGAGTACGCGGAGCTCTCGAAGACCTACGCCGAGCCGACCCTCGACTCGATGGAGAACTCGACCCAGGAGAACTCGATGACCGTGGACGTCCCCTACGACGGGCTGCAGAACGTCGTGATCCCCGAGTTCCAGGACCTCGGCACCCGCGTCGGCCAGCAGTTCTCCGCCGCGATCGCCGGGCAGAAGAGCGTCGAGGAGGCCCTCGACCAGGCGCAGGGCTTCGCCGAGTCCGTCGCCCGCACCTACGGCTGGGAGGGCTGAGCCATGACCGCACTGGACACCGCACCCGCACCCGGAGGGCGCGCCCCGTCGGCCGACGGCCCCCGCGCCCGCCGCCACGAGGACGGGGCCTCCCGCGCCGAGGGCTGGCGCCGTCGGCTCCCGCTGATGCCCGCCTTCGTGTTCGTCGTGATCTGCACGCAGATCCCGTTCCTGCTCACGATCTGGTACTCGCTGCGCTCACGGAACCTGCTGCGCCCCGAGGGCGAGACGTTCGTGGGGCTGCGGAACTACTTCGACCTCGCCGTCGACTCGACCTTCCGCACCGCGGCGCTGAACTCGATCCTCATCACGCTGGGCTGTGTGCTCGTCTCGCTGCTGCTGGGACTCGGGCTCGCGCTGCTGCTGGACCGGGAGTTCGTGGGCCGCGGATTCATCCGCACCCTGCTGATCACGCCGTTCCTGATCATGCCGGTGGCCGGCGCGATGCTGTGGTCGATCTCGATGTTCGACCCCACCTACGGACTCGTGAACTGGCTGATCGGCACCGTCGGCGTCTCCCCGGTGGACTGGACCAGCCAGTTCCCGATGCTCTCGATCATCATCGCGCTGGTGTGGCAGTGGACGCCGTTCATGATGCTGCTGCTCCTGGCCGGCCTGCAGTCCCAGACCGGCGATGTGCTCGAGGCCGCGCAGATGGACGGGGCCGGGACGTGGACCACCTTCGTCCACATCACCCTCCCCCACCTGCGGTTCTACCTCGAGCTGTCGGTGCTGCTGGGCGCGATCTACGTGGTCAACACCTTCGACCAGATCTACCTCATGACCGCAGGCGGGCCCGGCACGGCGTCCGCGAACCTGCCGTTCTACATCTACCAGCGCGCCTTCCTCGGCTTCGACATCGGGCAGTCCGCCGCGATGGGCGTGGTCACGGTGATCGCCACGATCATCATCGCGACCTTCGCGCTGCGCCTGATCTTCACGAGCATCAACTCCAAGGAGCAGTCATGACCGCCACCCTCCATCGACGAACTGCGAGGAACGAGCGGGAGGGGAGGGAGTCATGAGCACAGCCACAGTCTCTGCCTCGGCCGCTCCTGCCGCCGTGCGCGCTCCCCGCGCCCGCCGTGGCAGGGGCCGGATCGGCGGGCACCTGCTCTCCGTCCTCGCCTGGGCGGTCGGCCTGCTGTTCTTCGCGCCGGTGGCGTGGATGGTGCTGACCAGTTTCAAGCAGGAGTCGCAGGCCGCCTCGAACCCGCCCACGTTCTTCTTCACCCCGACGCTCGAGCAGTACACCTCGATCATCAGCTCCGCCCAGGTCGGCTCGTACGTGCTGAACTCGGTGCTCGCCACCGGCATCTCGACGCTGCTGGTGCTGGTCCTCGCGGTGCCGGCCGCGTACGCGGTGAGCATCCGGCCCGTGAAGCGCACGCAGGACGTGCTGTTCTTCTTCATCTCCACGAAGATGCTGCCGGTGGTCGCGGTGATCATGCCGATCTATGTGATCGCCGGGCAGATCCGGATGCTCGACAACATCCTCACCCTCATCGTGCTGTACACGGCGATGAACCTGCCGATCGCGGTGTGGATGATGCGCTCGTTCTTCCTCGAGGTTCCCGGCGAGGTGCTCGAGGCGGCCTCGATCGACGGCGCCTCGCTGCTGCGCACGATGCGCACGGTGCTGCTGCCGATGGTCGCCCCGGGCGTCGCCGCGACGGCACTGATCTGCGTGATCTTCGCGTGGAACGAGTTCTTCTTCGCCCTGAACCTCACCGCGGCGAACGCGGCGACCGTGCCGATCTTCCTGATGTCGACCATGACCTCGGAGGGCCTGTTCCTGGCCCGGCTCTCCGCCGCCTCGGTGCTCGCCTCGCTGCCGGTGGTGCTCGCCGGCTGGATCGCGCAGAAGCAGCTGGTGCGCGGCCTGTCGATGGGTGCGGTGAAGTAGGCGGCCGAGGGGTCCCGTCGGGCGGACCGCTGCGAGACGTGGTTTTCTGCTCCTATAGAGCCCGATAGGAGCAGAAAACCACGTCTCGCTGCATGCCGGAGCCCATGGCACGGCGGCCGCTCAGTCGCCGGGGACGTCGCGCTCGATCTCGGCGAGCCAGGCGGTCGAGGCGGCGTCCGAGGGCATCCGCCAGTCCCCGCGCGGGGAGAGCGAGCCGCCGGCCAGCACCTTCGGGGCGTTGGGCAGGGCGGAGCGCTTGAACTGGTTGGAGAAGAAGCGCCTGGTGAACACGGTCAGCCAGTGCTTGATCTCCTCGCGGGAATAGGCGCGGCGGTCCTCCTCGGAGTAGCCGGCCGGCCACTCCCCCGCCTCCGCATCGCCCCAGGCCTGGTGGGCGAGGTAGGCGATCTTGCGGGGGCCGTAGCCGCGGCGCAGCAGGTGGTAGAGCGTGAAGTCATGCAGCGCGTAGGGGCCGATGGAGTCCTCGGTGGACTGCGCCTTCTCGCCGGGCTTGGTGGGAATCAGCTCCGGGGAGATCTCGGTGTCGAGCACGGCGCGCAGCACCTCGGCGGTCGCGGCGTCGAAGACCCCCTCGGAGATGACCCAGCGGATCAGGTGCTGGATGAGGGTCTTCGGCACGCCGGCGTTCACGCCGTAGTGGGACATGTGGTCGCCCACCCCGTAGGTGCACCAGCCCAGCGCCAGTTCGGAGAGATCGCCGGTGCCCACCACGATGCCGCCGTGGTGGTTCGCGAGGCGGAACAGGTAGTCGTAGCGCATCCCGGCCTGGACGTTCTCGAAGGTCACGTCGTACACCGGCTCACCCTCGCCGAATGGGTGACCCATGTCCTTGAGCATCTGGGTGGAGGCGGGGCGGATGTCGATCGTCTCGAAGCTCGCGCCGATCGCCCTCGAGAGCAGCTCGGCGTTGGAGCGGGTGTGCTCGGTGGTGGCGAAGCCCGGCATCGTGTAGGCGAGGATCTCGGAGCGGTCCCGGCCCAGCAGGTCCATCGCGCGGGCGCACACGATGAGCGCGTGGGTGGAGTCGAGTCCCCCGGAGACGCCGATGACGGGGCGGGTGCCGCCGGGCTTGTCCCCGCCGATCTGCTTCAGGCGTCGCACCAGCCCTGCGACCTGGATGCTGTACGCCTCGTAGCAGTCCTGGGCGAGGCGCGCGGGGTCGTCGGGCACGAAGGGGAAGCGGTCGAGGTGGCGGCGCAGCGGGCCGGTGGCGGGGCGCGGCCGCTCCGCCAGGACGCCCTCGGGGTCATACGTGCTCCCGGAGTGCGGTGCGTACGCGAACCAGCCCGTCGTCCGTGCGTGCCGGCTCTCCGCCGTGGCGGAGTCCGCGGGCTGTGGCGAGGAGTGCTGGTCGACGCCGTCGGCCGACCCTGGACCGTCGGCCCAGGCCATCGCCCAGTCCGGGTCTCCGGCGACGATCTCGTCGCTCTCGAACGGGCCGAACAGGCTCGTCTCCTCCCAGCCGTCGAACTTCTCGAGCGAGGCGGCGTGGGTGCGGCGGTTGTCGTCGAAGGTGTTCTGGCGGC
This sequence comes from Brachybacterium sp. HMSC06H03, assembly GCF_001807385.1. Lineage (NCBI taxonomy): Bacteria > Bacillati > Actinomycetota > Actinomycetes > Micrococcales > Dermabacteraceae > Brachybacterium > Brachybacterium sp. HMSC06H03. The sequence goes on from NZ_KV788922.1 coordinate 13,550, forward strand.
GCCGCTCGGCGACGATCCGGTCCAGGTCGACGTCGACGATCGTGGAGCGCACGCCCGTCGGGAACCGCTCGGACTCGCCCAGCAGGTCACCGCATTCGTACACGAAGGTCTGCCCGTCCCAGGCGAGATCCGTCGTGGACTCCCCCTCGCCGGCGGCGGCGTAGATGTACGCGGCCTGGCCGCGGGCGGAGGCGGAGCGGGCCATGAGCTTGCGGTCCTCGGCGCGGCCGATCGTGATCGGCGAGCCCGACAGGTTCGCGATCACGGTCGCGCCGGCGAGCGCGGCCTCGGCCGACGGCGGGACCGGCACCCACATGTCCTCGCAGATCTCGACGAACAGGCGCAGCCCCGGCACGTCCTCGACGGTGATGATCGAGTGCGGGGACAGGGCGTGCTCCTCCCCGCCCAGGCGCACCGACTCGCCTGCCGCGTCGTCGCCCGGCGCGAACCAGCGCCGCTCGTAGAACTCGCGGTAGGTGGGGAGGTTCTGCTTCGGGGCGATGCCGAGGATCTGCCCGCGATGGATCACGACGGCGCAGTTGAAGATCCGCGAGCGGTCCTTCGCGCGCAGCGGGGCGCCGAGCACGATGATCGGCATCAGCTCCTCGCTCGCCTCGAGCACGGTGAGCACCGCCTGCTCGGCCGCGTCCAGCAGCGGCTCCTGCAGGACGAGATCGTCGAGGGAGTAGCCGGTCAGGGACAGCTCGGGGAAGACCGCGATCCCGACCTGCTGGTCGTGCAGGTCGCGCAGCACCTCGAGATGGCGCTCGGCGTTCGCGGCCGGGGCGGCGAGCGCGACCGGCAGGGTCACCGCGGCGACGCGCACGAAGCCGTGGTCGTAGATCGAGGCATGGGGGTCCGTGGCCGCGGCCGCGTGACCGGCGGTGTCCGTCGCAGAGGTCATGGCCCGAGCGTAGTGCGCCGCGCCCCTCCCCGTCGGCCCCTGGCCGGGACGGACAGCGCCACGACCTGGGCGGCGCTGCGATAGTTTGACCCGGTGGAACATCGGAGCGTCGCAGGCGGGAGGCATCGACGATGAGCTCCCGCAGACCCCTTCTCGGCTGGCTCCTGATCGCCCCGAGCCTGATCGGCGTCACCTGCTTCCTGATCCTGCCGGTGGTGCTCGCCTTCGTGGTGTCCCTGTTCCGCTGGGACCTGCTGGGCACGCGCACCTTCCTCGGCCTGGACAACTACGCCTCCCTGCTGTCCGACGGCGCACTCGCGAACTCCCTGCTGGTCACGGGCGTTTTCACGCTGATCTCGGTGCCGGTGTCGCTCGCGATCGGGCTCGTGCTCGCCACGCAGCTGGTGCGGGCGCTGCCGGGCTCGGCGATCGTGCGGGTGATCGTGGTGATCCCGTGGGTGTGCGCGCCGCTCGCGCTCGGCGTGGTGTGGAAGTGGATCTTCCAGCCGTCGGTCGGCGCGCTGAACCAGATCCTCGGGGTCCGGATCGAGTGGCTGACCGATCCCTCGCTCGCCCTGCCGGCGGTCGCCTTCGTCGCGATCTGGCAGAACGTCGGCTACATCTCGCTGTTCTTCCAGGCGGGGCTGTCGCGGATCCCCGGCTCGATCTACGAGGCCGCCCGGATCGACGGCGCGAACGCCGGGCAGCAGCTGTGCTTCATGACGATCCCGCTGCTGCGCCCGACGACGTTCTTCCTCGCCGTCACCCAGGTGGTCGCCTCCTTCCAGGTGTTCGACATGGTCTTCGCCCTCACCGGAGGCGGGCCGCAGCACCGCACCGAGGTGATCGCCTCCCTGATCTACCACGAGGCCTTCGAGGCCAGCCGCCTGGGCCGCGCGAGCGCCGTCGCCGTGATCCTGTTCGTCCTGCTGGTGGTGATCACGGTGATCCAGCAGCGCTGGTTCTCCCGTCGCATCACCTACGACATGAGCTGAGAGGAGGGACGAGATGACTGCTCGCACCGCTCGCCGTCGGCCGCTGACCGGTTCGCTGCTCGCGCGCCGCGTGCTCGGCCACGGCGCGACCTATCTCGTGCTGATCGTCGCGGCCGCGCTCACCCTCGGGCCGTTCCTGTTCTCGGTGATGACCGCGCTAACCTCCACCACGCAGTTCGCGCAGGAGGGGCCGCTGTCGCTCCCCGCCCCGCCGGTGCTGGACAACGTGATCGCCCTGTTCAGCTCCGAGGACGGCTTCGTCACCCCGGTCGCGGTGACCGTGCAGATGGTCGCCGTGATCCTGGTGGGGCAGATGGTGTTCTCGGTGCTGGCCGCCTATGCCTTCGCCCAGCTCCGCTTTCCCGGCCGTGACCTGCTGTTCTGGGTGTACATCGCGACGCTGATGGTGCCGCAGGTGGTGGTCGTGGTGCCGCTGTACCTGATGCTCTCGGAGATGGGGCTGCGCAACACCTTCTGGGCGCTCGTGCTGCCCTTCGTGCTCGGCTCCCCCTACGCGATCTTCCTGCTGCGGGAGAACTTCCGCGGCATCCCCTCCGAGCTCATGGACGCCATGCGGATCGACGGGGCGGGGACCCTGCGCCTGCTGTGGCATCTGGTGGTGCCGCTGAACCGGCCGATCATCGTCACGCTGGTGCTGATCACGGTGGTCACGCATTGGAACAGCTTCATGTGGCCGATGGTGATCACCTCCGGGCCCGAATGGCGGGTGATCACCGTGGCGACCTCCGCGCTGCAGTCGCAGTACAACAACAACTGGACCCTGGTGATGGCCGGGACGACGCTGGCGATGCTGCCGCTGGTGATCCTCATGATCGTCTTCCAGAAGCAGATCACGCGCTCGGTCGGCGACGCGACGCTGCGCTGAGGGCCGCGCCCCGCCCCGTCTCGGAAGGTCATCCAGCGCCCCACGACGGGGCCGGCGGACGATAATGGGCAGGACATCACTTCCCGGAAGGACCTCCCATGCTGAAGCGTCGTACCCTTCTCTCCTCCTTCGCCGCCGCCGGCCTGCTCGGCACCGCGGCGGCCTGCTCCCCGTCGGGCGGCGGTGACAGCGGCTCCGGCGGCGAGGGCGGCGGCAGCGATGCCGGCGGCAGCAGCGGCGGTGACAAGGGCACGCTGACCTTCCGTCTGTGGGACGAGAACGCGGTGGCCGCCTACGAGGAGTCCTTCGCCGCGTTCACGGAGCAGTCCGGCTGGAACGTGAAGATCGACGTGGTGCCGTGGGCGGACTACTGGACGCGTCTGCCGCTGGACGTCGCCAGCGGCGATGCAGCCGATGTGTACTGGATGAACTCCGCGAACTACGTGCTGTACAAGGACTCCGGCGACCTGCTGGACATCAACGAGGTCGTCCCCGACGGAGCCTCCCAGTGGGAGAAGGCCGTGGTGGACCTGTACTCGCGCGACGGCGGGCTCTGGGGCGTGCCGCAGATCTGGGACTCGATCGCCTTGTTCTACAACAAGGCGCTGGTCGAGGCGGCGGGCGTGGATCCGTCGGCTCTCGCCTTCGACCCGGCCGCCGACACGGACTCCCTGCGCGAGGCGGGTCGGAAGCTCACCGTGGACGGCGAGGGCCGCCACCCGGGCGAGGACGGCTTCGACGTGGACTCCCGTGCGCAGTTCGGCTTCAACTCGCAGGCCGACCGGCAGGCGATCATCGGCCCGATGCTCGCCTCGAACGGCGCGAAGTGGCAGGACGAGGACAAGTACACCTTCGCCTCCCCCGAGGGCATCGAGGCGTTCCAGTACATGGCGGACCTGATCAACGTCGAGAACATCGCGCCCAGCGCCGCGGACACCAACGAGAACGGCGACTTCACCCGCGACCTGTTCACCCAGGGCAAGCTCGCCCTGTTCCAGTCCGGGCCCTACAACCTGCTGCCGGTCTCCGACGGCGTCGCCGACTCCTTCGAATGGGCGCTCGCCGCCCCGGTCGCGGGCCCCGACGGGGCGAAGTCGCTGGTCCACGGCGTGGTCGCCGTCGGCAACGCGAAGGCCGACGACGAGCAGCAGGCCGGCATCGCCGAGCTGCTGGCCTGGCTCGGTTCGAAGGACGGGCAGCTCCCGCTCGCGGAGCAGGGCGTCTCCTTCCCCGGCCACGTCGACGCGCAGGACGCGTACATCGAGTTCTGGAAGGGCAAGGGCGTGGACGTGAGCGTGTTCGTCGAGGCGGCGAAGAACCCCGCCGAGGCCGACACCGGCGCCCGCGCGAACGCGGGGCTGACCGCCGCGATGCCGATCTTCCAGGAGGTCTTCATCGGCCGGCTCTCCGCCGCCGACGGGATCCCGCAGGCGCAGGAGGAGGGCAACGCCGCCATGGCGGAGTGAGCCGCGGGCTCTCCACCGCTCCCTCACAGTTCGTGCCCCGAACGTGCCCAGGAAGGGCGCTCGCTCCAGGTCAGGGCGTGGGAATGTAGCCCCATGACACAGAGCGCACCCCCGGACGGCCCGCCTCCGCCCCTCCCGCCGGTCGACCATGCCTCCCCGCAGAGGGCTCCCGGCCCGGAGGGGCCGGGGATCGCCGCCGAGCACGTCAGCCGCGCCTTCGGCAGCGTGCAGGCGGTGGCGGACCTGAGCTTCACCGCGCCGCGCGGGGCGGTCACGGCGCTGGTCGGCCCGAACGGCTGCGGCAAGTCGACGCTGATGCTCATGCTCGCCTCGCTGCTGGCCCCCGACTCGGGCCGGGTGCTGGTCGGCGGCGTCGACCCCGCCGAGGACTCCGCCGCGGTGCGCGCCCAGGTGGGCTGGATGCCGGACCAGTTCGGGGCGTGGGACTCGCTGCGGGTCGCCGAGGTGCTCGAGGTGATGGGCCGCGCCTACTTCCTGCCCACCGCGCAGCTGCGCGGGAGGGTGGACGAGCTGCTGGAGCTGCTGGACCTCGTGCCGCTCGCGCAGCAGCCCGCGCACGTGCTCTCCCGCGGGCAGAAGCAGCGCCTGGGCCTGGCTCGTGCGCTCGTGCACGACCCGCAGGTGCTGGTCCTCGACGAACCCGCCTCCGGCCTGGACCCCGCCTCGCGACGCCGCCTGCTGCAGGTGGTCCGCTCACGCGCGGCCGACGGGGCGACCGTGCTGGTCTCCAGCCACATCCTCGGCGAGCTCGAGGAGATGGCCGACCACGTCGTCTTCATGGACGGCGGCCGTGCCGTGGACGCCTCGAGCCTCCGCGACCTCGCCGCCCGGCCGCGCCCGTGGCGTATCTCCTCGCTGCACCACCAGGCGCTCGTCGAGGCGCTCGATCACCTGCAGGTGCGCCACGGAGAGGTGGTGCCCGGCGACCGCACCACCTCCGGTCATGCGGAGGCGGTGGTGGAGCTGCCCGACGACGCGACCGCCGCCCGCCTGCTCGCGGATCTCACTGCCGCGGGCGCCCGGATCATCGGCTTCGGCCCGACGACGGGTCGGCTCGAGGCCGCCTATCTCGCCTCCGACGCCGCGCAGCGAGAAGGAGCCCTGTGATGAGCACTCCCCAGACCCTCGACGCCGGTCCCGGGACCGACCGTCCCCGCGGCCGCGGCAGCTATGCGCTGCGCTGGCGCGGCCTGCGGCTGGTCACCTCGCTCGAGCTGCGCCAGCGCCTGCGCTCCAAGCGCTGGTACGTGTCGCTGGCAGTGTGGACGCTGGTGATGATGGGCATCGGCGCGCTCGGCCTCGGGCCGACGCTGTACTCCGCGCAGTGGGAGGACGTCGGCCCGATCGCGGCGATGGTGTTCAGCCTGCAGATGATCCTGGTGCTCTTCGCGATGCTGCTGGTGGTGCCGGCGCTGTCGGCCGGGTCGATCAACGGCGACCGCACCGCCGGGACCCTCGCGACGCTGCAGGCGAGCCTGCTCAGTCCCGCCGAGATCGTGCTCGGCAAGCTGCTCGCAGGCTTCCTGACCGGCCTCGCCTTCCTGGTCCTCGCCCTGCCCTCGCTGGTGCCGATCGCGCTGCTGGGCAGCATCGGGATCCTGTACATGCTGCGGCTGCTCGGGGTGATCGTGCTGCTCACCCTGTGCGTGACCGCGGTGGGCCTCGGGCTCTCGGCGCTCACCTCGCGGCAGCTCGGCTCGGTGGTGCTCGCCTATGTGATCGTGTTCGGGGTGACGGTGGTGCTGCCGATCGCGTGGGGCTCCACCGCCGTGGTGCTGAACGAGGAGCGGGAGGTCACGAACTACTACACCGTCTACGACGACGAGTACTCGATGGAGAAGAGCCGGTGCGTGGCGGAGCAGGTCGAGGAGACGGTGCCGCGGCTGGACCTCTCCCTGCCGCTGCTGTGGGGGAACCCGGTGGTGCTCCTGGCCGAGGCCGCGCCGACCCTTCCCGCGGACTACGACCCCCTCGAGGACCCGGACACGGATCTGCTGATGACGCTGAAGACCGGGATGCGCTCCGCCGCGACCACCACCCACCCCGTCCACTCCGTGTACTGCTCGCCGGACGACCCCGGCTACCCCACCGATCTCGGCACGCCGCCGAACCGTCCGGTGTGGCCGATGGGTCTCGGGCTGTGGCTGCTCGTCGGGGCGCTGTCCCTCCTGGTCGCGGTGCGGCGGCTCGCCGTGCCGATCCGACGGCTCGGCGCAGGCACGCGGATCGCCTGAGGCGGCGGGGCCGGTCGTGGACGGGTGCTGGCGTCCTGCGTTCCGGTACGGCGATATCTCCGGACCGGGACGCTGGGCGCCATCAGTCGACCACGCGTCCAGGCCGGTACGGAGCCGCCGGTTCAGCGCTCGCGCAGCCCGGTGACCGTGTCGGGGATGTCGTGCAGGTGCGAGGCCTGCTCGGAGGGGCTGTTCCCGCCGCCGGTGAAGGCCGATCCCTCGGAGCCGAAGTCCGGCAGCACGCCCTGGGCGAGGTCCGCCTGCCGCACGGCGGTGCCGCTCGCGCCGGGGGCGTTCTCGTCCACCCACAGCCGCTCCCCCGCCGCGTCGAGGTCGAAGATCTCCAGCGCGTGGTCGCCGCCGTCGGCCTGGAGGCGCTTGCGCAGCGCGGCGCGCACCGCGGGGTCCTTCGCCCGGTCCGCGCGGGTGCCGAACTCGGGGGCGACCAGCGCGTACGGGGTCTGGCGGCGCATGAAGTCACCCGGTGGGCCATAGAGCACGTCGCGCAGTCCGCTCTTCATCGCCTGCGTGGCCGCGACGCCCAGCAGTGGCACGACCATGAGCGCGAGGAGGGTGAGGAACACCCATGTCAGGGCCGTCCCGGCGCCGAGCAGCGGGAGCAGGATCGCGGCGAGGATGGTCCCGGCGAGCGCCCAGCCCGCGCAGAGCCAGCCGGTCAGCGCGCACACCCGCGCCTCCCACGGGTTCACGCGGGCCCGGTGCGCCCACTCGGCGTAGGTGCGCTGGTCCCGCACCTGGGCGCGGTGGCCGGAGGAGAGCGGGACCGCGAGCGCCGGGGCGAGCGCGCAGCCGGCCGCGACGAGCACGAGCAAGGGGAGGCCGACGGCGAGGTGCTGCCAGCGCAGCGGTGTCTCGACCTGGGACAGTCCCGTCGCAGACAGGGAGCCCAGGACGGTGACGAGGTCCGCGATGCCGAGCACCAGCCAGGAGGTCCCGGCCAGGGCGGGCAGCACCCAGGTCAGCGCCGAGCGGGCGATCAGGGCGAGCGCGGTGAGGGCGCCGCGGGGGCTCCTCGCCCCGTCGGCCGCGGGGGTGCCGGGGTTCGGCGGCAGGTGCCGGCGGTCCTGGGCGAGGTGCTGCCGGGCGGCGGCGCGTCGGCGCTCCGGGTCGGTGCCGATGCGCGCCTCGGTGTGCAGCACCTCGTGGGAGGTGATCCTGAGCAGCCGCGCAGCGGGCACGGTGCGGCGCACGAGCACCCAGGCGAGCTCGAGGGCGACCAGCCCGGCGCACCACACGGAGAGCGGGCCCGCGCCGAGCCCGGTCCAGGGCTGCGGCAGGCCGAGCACGACCGTCAGCGGCAGGGCGAGGACGGTGAGCACCGGCAGCGCGAGGAGCATCGCGGTGGTGCGGTCCTCGACGCCGCGCTGGAACTGCGTCTCGGAGAGGAAGCGGCGGGGCTGCAGAGGCGCGACCAGGCGCGGCACCAGCAGCGCCCCGAGCAGGCTCAGCATCGTCGCGACGGCTGGGAGCAGCAGGAACGCGGTCCACAGGCCCTCGGAGGTGAAGTTCAGGGCGCTCATCGCCTGGCGCACGTAGGCCGGATCGCCGAGGCCGGCGAGGAGGGAGAAGAACCAGAAGGTCGGCGAGGCGCCGACGACGTACAGGGTCAATAGCACGTACCAGAGGCCGAGCAGCACGAGCGCCGGCGCCCAGAGGCGACGCAGCAGGCTGCGGAGGATCTCGCGCCGGGACTCGACCATGATCTCCCCCGGCGAGACCAGGTGCGTCTCCTCCTCCGGCAGCCGCGGCGGCGACGGCAGGTCCGTCAGCGGCGGCAGCGTCCGGGAGTGGGGAGAGGTCATCACGGGAACCGGCGGCGCCTCAGACGGTGCGGCGGCCGAGGAACGCGCGGCCCAGGGTCATCTCGTCGGCGTAGTCGAGGTCGCCGCCGACGGGCAGCCCGGAGGCCAGGCGCGTGACGGTCAGCTCGAGCGGTCCGAGCAGGCGGGAGAGATAGGCGGCGGTGGCCTCGCCCTCGATGTTCGGGTCCAGCGCGAGGATGACCTCCTGGGTCTCCCCGGAGCCGAGGCGGCTCATCAGCTGGGTGATGCGCAGGTCGTTCGGGCCGACGCCGCCGATCGGGTCGATCGCGCCGCCGAGCACGTGGTAGCGGCCCTTGAACTCGCGGATCTTCTCGATCGCGACGATGTCCTTGGACTCCTCGACCACGCAGATCACCTCGTCGCTGCGGCGCGGGTCGGTGCAGATGCGGCACTTCTCCTCCGCCGAGACGTTCCCGCAGATCTCGCAGAAGCGGACGGTGTCCTTGACCTGGACGAGCACCTCGGCGAGCCGGCGCACGGCGGCGTCGTCGGCGTCCAGCAGATGGAACGCGATCCGCTGCGCCGACTTGGGGCCGATGCCCGGCAGCTTGCCGAGCTCGTCGATGAGGTCCTGGACGATGCCTTCGTACACGCGTCTCACTCTAGTTAGTTCCCGGGGCCGACGTGCGGCGACGGCGCCGAGGTGGTGTGGATCGCTGCGCGCTTCGCGGACGGCCGGACCGGGCGTGCGAGACCTCGATACGCTGACGATCCCGACCCACTCTCGATGCGGAGAACCATGGCCAGGCTTCCCGACACCCTCCTCGACGCGGTGCAGGCACGCGTGCTCGAGGGACTCGCCGACCTCGGCGCCCCCGACGCGCTGGTCGGCGAGATCGCGCAGCGCGTGGTCGCGTACCTGCGCAACACCTCCGAGACCACGGTGAGCGTGGAGGAGGACGGCACCACCTTCGTGATCACCGGAGACATCCCCGCGATGTGGCTGCGGGACTCCGCCGCGCAGCTGACCCCGCTGCTGCGGCTCGTGGTCGCCGGGGTGGGGGCCGACGAGGACCGCGCCGAGCTGGTCGCGCTGCTCGCCGGTCTGCTGCGCCGCCACTGGCAGTACCTCGAGATCGACCCGTACGCCAATGCCTTCAACCGCGCCCCGGACTCCTCCCACTGGGACGCGGACGAGACCGAGCGCGAGAACCCCTGGGCGTGGGAGCGCAAGTTCGAGCTCGACTCCCTCTCCTACGGCCCCGACCTCGCCTGGCGGCTGTGGCGCGCGACCGGCGACACCTCCTGGGCCGACGAGCGCTTCCTGCCCGCGGCCCGCGCGATCCTCTCCACCGTCCGGGCCGAGCAGCACCACGAGGAGCGCTCCGCGTACTTCTTACGACGCTCCGGCGTGCCCGCCCAGGACACCCTCGCCCGGGAGGGGCGCGGCTCCCTCACCACGCCGAACGGCCTGGTGTGGGCGGGATTCCGCCCCTCGGACGATGCCTGCGAGCTGGGCTACAACATCCCCGGCAACCACTTCCTCGCCCTCGCCCTCGAGCGTCTCGCGGAGCTGCTGGAGCAGGTCGCGGACGCCCCGGCGGAGGCGGACGAGGCGCGGGCGCGGGCGGAGCAGATCCGTGCGGCGCTGGTCGAGCACGGCACGATCGAGGGGCCGACGGGCGAGCGGGTCTGGGCCTACGAGGTCGACGGTCGCGGCGAGCACCGGTTCCTGGACGACGCGAACGTGCCGAGCCTGCTCGCCCTGCCGTACCTGGGCTGCGTGGCGCAGGATGATCCGCTGTACCTGGCCACCCGCGCCGCGGTGCTCTCGCGCAGCAACCCGTACTACTACGAGGGGCTGTACCTCGAGGGCGTCGGCTCCCCGCACACCCCGAAGGACCATGTGTGGCCGATCGCGCTCGCGGTCGAGGGGCTGACCAGCGCGGAGCGCGGCGAGAAGCTGCATCTGCTCGAGCAGATGATCCGCACGGACGGCGGGACCGGGATGATGCACGAGGGCGTGCACGTGGACGACCCGTCGGTGTTCACGCGGGAGTGGTTCTCCTGGTCGAACTCGATGTTCTGCGAACTGGCGCTGGATCTGGCCGGCGTCCTGCGGGATCGGTCCGGCACGCACGAGGGGGCGGGTTCCCGCGCCTGAACCCCGGGCATGACGGGGATCCACCGCAGAGGGCGGCGGCCCCTGGTGGGGCTGGTGGCGTCCAGCCTGCCGCGATAGCGTCTGACCGGGCCGCCGCCATCCTGCTCGGCCCCCCGCCGACCGCGAACAGGACGAGTCCCGATGTCGCCGATGCCCGCCCCGTACGACGCCGCCGAGCCCGCCACCTCCTGCCGGATCACGGAGGCTCCCGAGATCACGACGGCCGTCGTGGTCCAGCACGACTTCCCGATGTACGACATGCCCGCCCTGATGGACGGCACGTTCTCCCATCTCGCCGAGGCGCTGGCGGCGCAGGGCATCCGCCCGATCGGCCCCGCGTTCTCCCTGCACCACCGGGCGCCGGTCGCGACGGCCGATCTCGAGGTGGGCCTCCCGGTGGACGCCCCGCTGACCGAACCCCTCGAACTGCCCAGCGGCTACGAGGTCATCGGGTCGAGCATCCCGGGCGGTCGCATCGCGTGGATCTCGCACCTCGGCGCCTACGGCGGCCTCGCGGAGAAATGGGGGGCGTTCACCGAGCAGGTCGGGGAGCCCGACGAGCAGATGACGTACCCGTTCTGGGAGTTCTACGTCACCGAGCCGCATCCCGATATGAACCCGGCGACCCTGCGCACGGACCTGTTCTCCCTGCTCGAGCCGCGCAGCTGAGAGACGCTCGGAAGGGCGCGCGCCGCTTCGGTGCTCGCCCGCTCAGACGGTCCGCTCTGCGGTGCCGGCTCCGCTCGGCGCAATCCCGCACAAACGGCATCGGCTCAGCGCGGGCTGTCCCTAGTGCGCTGGGTCAGCGTGGGCGGTTCTCGTCGATGACTTCGAGGACCCTGCCGCCGAGCATCTTCTCGATCACCTCGCGGCCGTTCCGGGTCGCGACGACGGCGTCCTCGTCGTCCCGGGTCGCGCCGCCGGTCGGGTCCGGATCGGCCTCCGGTGCAGGATCCGTCTGGACCCGCCCTCCTCGCAGGCGCTGACCCGCGGTGCGGGACGCCATCGCGGCCTCGCGGACGAGCGCGGCACCGCTGCGCGGCGCGTCTGACGCCGACGGCGCGGCGGGTGCGGCGGTGGGAGCTGCGGCGGGCGGCGTGGTCGGACCTGCGGCGGGCGGAGCCGACGGTGCCG
>NZ_KV788923.1:0-13285 GCF_001807385.1 Brachybacterium sp. HMSC06H03
AGGACGGAGCGCCGCCGCGGCGGGAAGGGGAGCCGGTCCGCGGTCGGCGCGGGGCGTCGGGCGGGGACGTGGGCGGGGCCGCGGGAGGAGCTCATCGCTCCATCCAAGTGCACCCGGAGCCGTCCCGCCACCGGGTCCGGGAATCGGGCGGAGCCGAGGACGGGCACAGCCGAGGCACGCCGAGGCCGTCGGCGGCGTGGACGGGCGCTCGGCAGCACGACACGTGCATATATGCCACGCCGTGCTGCCAGGAGCCCGCGCGACGACGACCGCCCCGCCCCCGGGGTGACGGGGTGCGGGGCGGTCGCGGCGGAGGGCGGTCGCGGCGGGGCCGGATCAGCCCTTGACGGAGCCCTCGGTGAGGCCGCCGCGCCAGAAGCGCTGCAGCACCAGGATGAGGATCGCCAGCGGGATCACCGACAGCAGCGCGCCGCCGGTGGTGAGCTGGAAGAACTCCGGCAGGCGGTCCGTCTGGGCCCGCCAGTTGTCCAGGCCCAGGGTGATCGGGTACAGCTTCTCGTCGGCCAGCATGACCAGCGGGAGCATGTAGTTGTTCCAGATCGCGATGAACTGGAACAGCAGGATCGTCACGATCGCAGGCGTCAGCTGCGGCAGCGACAGGCGGTGGAAGAGGCCCAGCTCCCCCACGCCGTCGAGGCGACCCGCCTCGAGCATCTCGTCGGGCACCGCGGCGCCGGCGTAGATCGAGGCGAGGAACAGGCCGAAGGGGCTCACCAGCGAGGGGATCAGCACGGCCCAGTAGGTGTTGGTGATGCCGATCGAGCTGAACAGGAAGAACAGCGGCAGCGCCACGGCCGTGCCGGGCACGAGCACGCCGCCGAGGACGAGCCCGTAGACGAGGCCGCGGCCGCGGAAGCGGTACTTGGCCAGGGCGTAGCCGGCGGCGACCGCGAAGTAGGTCGCGAGCACGGAGCCGACCCCGGAGTACAGGATCGAGTTCAGGGCCCAGCGGGGGAAGATCCCGCCGTTGGCGGTGAGCACGGACTGGAGGTTCTCCCACAGCTGGAAGTTCTCGCCGAACCAGAACCCGCTGGTGCCGAAGAGGTCCTCGGTGGACTTGGTGGCGTTGATGACCACCCAGTACACCGGCACCAGGAAGTACACGGCGACGATCGCGAGGATCGCGGTGACGATGATCGTGGTGGTGGGCTTGCGGCCCGCGTCGCGGCTGCCCGCGCGGCCGTCGCCGCGGGCGGCCCTGGCCGCGTTGCCGAGCGGCTTCGCGCGGTGGGTGGGGGCGTTGTCGGTGGTGCTCATCGGCGCTTCTCCATCCAGTTCGAGATCCCCAGCGCAAGGGCCGAGAACAGGAAGGCGGCGACCGCGATGATCACGGACTGCGCCGCGGCCATGCCGATGTCGTTGTACTGGAACGCGAAGGCATAGGCGGACATGTTCGGGGTGTACTCCGAGGTGATCCCCGCGCTCATGGTCTGCAGCAGGCGCGGCTCGGCGAACAGCTGCAGGGTGCCGATGATCGAGAAGATGATCGTGAGCATCAGGGCGGGGCGGATCAACGGGATCTGGATCGAGCGGGCCACACGGAAGGAGCTCGCGCCGTCGATCTTCGCGGCCTCGTACAGCTCGCCGGGGATGGCCTTGAGCTGCGCGACGATGATCAGCATGTTGTAGCCGGTGTAGGTCCAGGTGACGATGTTCGCGATGGACCACAGCACCATGTTCGGCCCGAGGAAGTCGACGGTGATGCCGACGGCGCCGAGCACGTCCACGATCGGGGACAGCCCCGGGATGTAGAGGAAGGACCACAGGATCGTGGCGATCACGCCGGGGATGCCGTAGGGCAGGAAGTAGGTGGCGCGGAAGAAGTCGGGCCACTTCGCCGAGGCGCTCTCGAGCAGCAGGGCGAGGATCGTGGCGGCCACGATCATCACCGTCACCTGCACGACGCCGAACAGGACCATCCGCCCGATCGAGGCGATGAAGTTCGCGTTCGTCAGCGCGGCGACGTAGTTCTCCAGGCCGGCGAAGACGCTGTCCACGCCGGCCTCGCCGAGCAGTCCCAGGCGCTCGACGCGCGTGAAGCTGTAGCCGATCGCCATGATGATCGGGACGATCATGGTCCCGATGAACAGCACCAGGAACGGTGCCAGCAGCAGCCAGGGGGCGCTCTTGCCCTTCATCGTGCCTCCTCCGCGTTCAGACCGATGGTGCGCATGATCTCGACGATCTCCTTCTGCGCATTGGCGAACATGTCCGCGAGCGGGACCTCGCCGGTGACGGCGGCGGTCATGCCGTCGCCGATCAGCGCCTGGACGCGCTGCATGAGCGGCGCCCAGGTCCAGTCGAGGTTCTGCCCGGCGGCCATCGGGACGATGACCTCCTCGTTGTAGTTCTGGCCGGAGAAGAACTCGCTGGGCTGCTGCCGCTTCTCGCCGATGTAGTCGGCGGCGGGCGACCAGCCGATGCCGGAGTACTCGATCATCGCGTCGATGCCGGCGGGGTCGGTGCACATCCAGGTGAGGAACTCGAGCGCCTCGGCCGGGTGCTTCGAATTGGCGAGGATCGCGGCGGCGGAGCCGCCGTGGCCTCCGGAGGCGTAGCCGTCGGGCCAGGTGGGCATGGGCGCGACGGCCCACTTGCCGGAGCCGCCGGGCACGGTCTCGTTCAGCGCGTCGGACCACGAGCCGCTGATCGAGGCGAGCACCTTCCCGTCGGCCGCCGCGGCGTACCAGGGGGTGCTGTAGGAGCCGTAGCCGGTGCCGACCAGGCCCTCGTCGAAGATGCCGTCCCAGAACTCGGCCACGCGCATCGAGGCCTCGTCGGTCATGTCGACGATCCAGCCGTCGCCCTCGGGCCGGAACCACACGGCGCCGGACTGCATGACCCAGCCGATGGGGTGGGAGCCGTCGGAGGGGTCGAGGCTGATGATCTGCTTGCCGGCCTCGGAGACGATGCCGGCGGTCTCGCGGAACTCGTCCCAGGTGGAGGGGAAGGTCAGGCCCAGCTCGCCCTCGAGCACCTCGCGGTTGTAGAAGCTCGCCATGGGGCCGGTGTCCTGCGGGACGCCCCAGATGTTCTCGCCCACCTTCGCCTGGCTGATCGCGCCGGGGTCGAAGGCGGACTCGTCCTCGTCGAAGCCGTAGCGGCTGAGGTTCACCAGCGCGCCGGCGAGCGCGAACTCGGGGATCTGGCGCAGCTCGACCTGGGCGATGTCAGGGCCTCCGCCCGCGGCGACCGCGGAGAGGATCTTCGCGTAGCCGCCGGTGTTGCCGCCGGGGATCCAGGTGGCGTCGACCTGGATGCGGTCCTGGGAGGCGTTGAAGACGTCGAGGACCTTCTGCAGGTCCTTCAGCCAGGCCCAGTAGGTCAGATGGACCTTGCCGTCAGCGGCCGGGATGGTCGGCTCGGCGTTGACCTCGCCGGGATTGGGCGGCGCACAGGCCGCGAGGCCGGCGGCGAGCGCCGCACCACCTCCGACCAGCGCCGATCGTCGTGACAAGCGGGGGTTCATCGCAGGTCATCACTCCTCGTCCTTGAGTGCACCGCGGTCGCGGGCGTGATGTGCTCGGGGGCACAGAGATATCGTGAACGTTCACGACCCGTTTGTCCACCCCCGGGGCGCCAGCGGCGCGCGATCGCCGCACGGGCGAGCTCGCGCCCGACGCGGATGCCGCATCGTCTACCGTTGGTCAAAATTCGCGGGGAACTGCGAGGACGCTCCGGACGGGCGAGCGCACGCCGACCTGCGCGCCCTGGCCGCACCGCCGTCGAGGTGTCCCACCTCACTCCCCCGCCGCGGGGCCCGCCGGCCGACGGGAATACCCGGCAACCCGGTGGTAACGTCCCCCGTCGGCGCCACGGCGGCGCCGTTCCCCGCCCGCGCGCCACCTCCTCCTCGACGTCGCGGCACGCCTCCTCGTCGCAAGGAGACCCTTCATGGTCGACCTCAGACTCGACGCGCAATGGATCGACTACGCGATCATCGCGCTCTACTTCGTCTTCGTCCTCGGTGTGGGCTGGTACGCCAAGCGCGGCGTCTCCACCTCCATCGAGTTCTTCCTCTCCGGCCGCTCGCTGCCCGCCTGGGTCACCGGGCTCGCCTTCGTCTCCGCCAACCTCGGCGCGGTCGAGATCATGGGCATGTCCGCCACCGGCGCCCAGTACGGCATGCCGACGATGCACTACTTCTGGGTGGGCGCGATCCCCGCCATGCTGTTCCTCGGCGTGGTGATGATGCCCTTCTACTACGGCTCGAAGGTGCGCAGCGTCCCCGAGTTCATGCGCATGCGCTTCGGCACGGGGGCGCACCTGGTCAACGCGATCTCCTTCGCGGTCGCGCAGCTGCTGATCGCGGGCGTGAACCTCTCGCTGCTGGCCACGATCGTCAACCGCCTGCTGGGCTGGCCGATGTGGGTGGGCCTCGTGCTCGCCGCCGCGTTCGTGCTCTTCTACATCACCGTCGGCGGCCTCTCCGCCGCGATCTACAACGAGGTGCTGCAGTTCTTCGTGATCGTCGCGGCGCTGCTGCCGCTGACGCTGATCGGCCTGCACCGCGTGGGCGGCTGGTCCGGGATGAAGGAGCGCATCGCGGGCGACGGGATGCTCGGCTCCGAGCAGCTGCACTCCTGGCCCGGCCAGGCCCTCTCCGGCTTCGACTCGCCCGTGCTGTCCGTGATCGGCATCGTGTTCGGCCTGGGCTTCGTGCTCTCGTTCGGCTACTGGACCACGAACTTCGTCGAGGTGCAGCGCGCGATGGCGTCCAAATCCATCACCGCCGCCCGGATGACCCCGATCATCGGCGCCTTCCCGAAGATGTTCATCCCCTTCATCGTGATCATCCCCGGCATGATCGCCGCGGTGCTGGTCGGGGAGCTCACCGAGTTCAAGCAGCTCGACCACGCGGGCGATGCCGCCGGCGCCGCCGCGACGGGCGTGAACTACAACGACGCCCTGCTGCTGCTGATGCGGGACGTGCTGCCCAACGGCCTGCTCGGCGTCGCGATCGCGGGCCTGCTCGCCGCGTTCATGGCCGGCATGGCCGCGAACATCTCCGCCTTCAACACGGTGATCTCCTACGACCTCTACCAGCAGTACGTGAAGAAGGACGCGCCCGACGACCACTACACGAAGGTGGGCCGGATCGCGACGGCCGCGGCCTGCGTCATCGCGATCTTCACCGCGCTGATCGCCGCGCAGTTCTCCAACCTGATGGACTACCTCCAGACCCTGTTCGGATTCTTCAACGCGCCCCTGTTCGCGACGTTCATCCTGGGCATGTTCTGGAAGCGGATGACGCCGACGGCGGGCTGGACGGGCCTGGTCGCGGGCACCCTCTCGGCCGTGATCCTGTGGGGCTCCTCGACCTTCCTCGGGCTCTTCTCCCTGCCCGGCCAGGGCCTCGCGTTCATGAGCGCGGCGACCGCCTTCGTGGTCGACATCGTGGTCTCGGTCGCCGTCACCCAGATCACCGCCCCGAAGCCCGCCCATGAGCTCAAGGGCCTGGTCTACTCGGAGACGCCGAGGGCCGATCTGGTCGACCCCGAGGAGAAGGGCATGCCCTTCTGGCGCCGCCCGGTCCCGATGGCGGGCATCGCCCTCGTCCTGGTCATCGTCCTGAACATCGCGTTCGCCTGAGCGGACGGAGGAGAGAAGCAATGAGCACTTCCGAGGAGAACACCCCTGCCGGGGCCGACGTCCCGGCCGACGCGACCGTGCAGACCGCCGGCGCCTTCGACATCCGCAACTTCATCGGCACCCTGCTGGGCCTGTTCGGTCTGATCCTGGTGATCATGGGCCTGGTGGCCTTCTCGCCCGACGAGGCGGCGAAGACCGACGGGATGAACGCGAACCTGTGGGCCGGCCTGGCGATGCTCGTCGTCGGCGTGCTGTTCGTGGTCTGGACGAAGCTCGACCCGATCCGAATGGTCGTGCGGGACAACGAACCCGGCGCCGAGGAGCCCCACGACATCTCGGCCCTGGACTGATCCCGCCGCGTCCGCACGAAGGGGACGTGAGCGGCACGCTGCGCGGCGGAGCTCCGCGGCGTGCCGCTCACGTCCCCTTTCTGCAGGAGGCCCCGCGCAGCGGGCCCGCGTAGCATCGAGCGCGATGCCGCATCCGACGAAGGAGCTCGTGTGAACGACCAGTCCGCCGCCCCCAGCACCTCCCCCGCGACCGGCAGCAGCCCGGGTTCCGATGCCGACCGGACCGCCCCCGAGGACCGCCTGGTCACGACGCTGCACAGCCTCGCGCTGCCGGACGGGCCGCTGAACTACACCGCCACCGCCGGCACCGTGGTGCTGCGCGAGGAGCCGGACGGTGAGGAGTACGGCCGCGGCAGGCCCTACGCGGAGCTGTTCTCCGTCTCCTACGTCGCGACCTCCCCGGGCGAGCAGCCCCGCCCGGTGGTGTTCGCCTTCAACGGCGGCCCCGGCGCCTCGACCGTCTGGCTGCACCTGGGCCTGCTGGGCCCGCGCCGCGTGGACTCCGGGGACGCGGGAGCCCCCGCCGCTCCCCCGCACCGCCTGCTGGACAACCACGAGACGATCCTGCGCGACGCCGATCTCGTCGTGGTCGACGCGATGACAACGGGCTTCTCCCGCCCCGCACCCGGGCAGAAGCCCGACCGCCATCACGGCCTCACCGCGGACCGCGACCTGATCGCCGCCTTCGTCATCGACTGGCTGACCCGCAACGACCGCTGGACCTCCGAGATCCATCTCGCCGGCGAGTCGTACGGCACCACCCGCGCCTCCGCCGTCGCGGCCCGGCTGCTGGACCGCTACTACCTCGCCGTCGCCGGGATCGTGCTGATCTCGCCGGTGCTGGACTTCGGCACGATCGTGTTCTCCCCCGGCAACGACCGCCCCTACCTCCACTACCTGCCCACCTATGCCGCGATCGCGCATGCCCACGGCAAGCACGAGGACCGGCTGCTGCAGGACGTGGTCGACGAGGCCGAGGCCTTCGCCGAGCAGGAGTACCCGGCGCTGCTCGCGGCGGGGCTGCGGCTGGACCCCGCGCAGAAGCAGGAGGCTGCGGCCCGGATCGGGGCGCTGATCGGCGTGGACCCGGACTGGGTGGAGCGCGCGGACTTGCGCGTCGAGCACCAGGCCTTCCTCGCCGAGCTGCTGCGGGACGAGGGCCTGGTGACCGGCAGGATCGACGGCCGCTTCACGGCGCCCGCCGGGGACGGCAATGCGGCGCGGATGGAGACCGATCCGTCGATCGACCAGCTCGCCCCGAGCTACACCGCGGCGATCAACCACTACCTGCGCGGGGAGCTCGAGTTCTCCTCCGACGTGGTCTACGAGATCATGTCCGGGCGCGTGCACCCGTGGAGCTACAAGGACTTCGAGAACCGCTCGGTGGAGGTCGCCTCCGATCTCGCCCGCGTGCTGCGGAAGTCCCCGCACACCCGGGTGCTGGTCTCCCACGGCTATCACGACGCGGCGACCCCGTTCCATGCCAGCGAGCACGTGCTCGCCCAGCTCGCGATCCCACGCGAGGACTACACGGAGCGGATCCGGGTGGAGTACTACGAGGCGGGGCACATGATGTACTGCCACGAGCCGAGCCGCCTCGAGCTCTCCGCCCACCTGCGCGAGTTCGTCGCCGGGGAGGACGGCACGCATGACGACGGGGAGGCCTGAGCGCCGGCTCCCGCAGGCTGAGGGCCGACGGGACGGGGCGACCCGGGACCGCTCGACCCCGCGCCTGCCGGAGGAGCCGCCGACGAGTCAGCTCTCGGAGCCGATCGAGCCCGATCCGCTGCCGGAGGCACCGCTGCCGGAGCCCGAACCGCCCGAGGAGTTGCTCCCGGAGGAGCCGCTCCCGGAGGTGCCGCTCCCGGAGGTGCCGCCGTCGTCCTCGCCGCCGCTGGAGGAAGAGCTACCGCCGGAGGAGCTGCCGTCGCCGCTCGTGCCGCCGCCCTCCTCGGAGGTGCCGTCGCCGGTGGTGCCCTCCTCAGTCGTGCCGTCCTGCTGCTGCGGGTCCATGGTGGTCCCGTCCTGCTGCTCCGTGCCGTCCTCGCCGGTGCCGTCCTCGGACGTCCCGTCCTCGGTCGTGCCGCCGGAGTCCTCGCGCGGGGTCACGTGCTCGGTGCCGGTGACGGAGCGCTGGATCTCGCCGGTGCCCGGGGAGAGCTCCGTGCCGGTCAGGCGCTGGATGCCGAACACGGCGGCCATGCCGATCAGGGCGATGACCACGCTCATCAGGGCGATCCTCCCGATCCGTCGGCCGCGACCCGGCGTCTCCCCGGAGGCGCCGTCCGCACCGGCCCGGTCCCCGGACACCCCGGCGGCGGCCGTCCCGACGGCGCCGTCCTCGCCCGGGTGCCGACGCGTGCGCGAGGAGTGCACCTCCCCGCCCCGGCCGCGGGACTGCGCCTTCTCCCCCGCCTTGGCCTTCACCTGCTTGAGCCTGCGGGCGGTGCCATTGACGGAGTCGGTGTAGAAGGCGACCACGGCGGCGGAGATCACCGAGGTGATCGCGGCACCGAAGACGGTGCCGCTGATGCCGAGCTGGCCGCCGATCACGGAGGTGGTCGCCGCGGCGGCGCCGCCGGCGAGCAGGCCGGGCACGGAGAGATTCTTGATCTCCGACCCCGAGGCGCCCTTCCCGTCCTGGACGGGCGGGGCGTCGGGACCCTGCGAGGAGTGAGAAGGTGCCGGGGAGGAGGGCGGGGTGGAGCTCATGAGCCCATGTTCCCGACGGTGCCTCACACCTCGCTCGAGGAACCCTCGAAGAACTCTGGAAAAGCCGCGGGAAAGCGCCTGCGATCAGGGACTTCACTCGTCGATGAGTTTCCTCACCCCGCCGGGGCCGACGGGCGGCGGGGCGAAGCGGAGCACGGCGGGGCAGACGCCGTCCCCGGCCGAGGACCCGCCGCGCCCGCGGCTCACTCGACCGGCGCGAGCTTCCCGAGCGTCTCGTTGAGCGCCTCGGTCGAGGAGGGGTGGGTCCAGATCCCGTCCCGCAGCTGCGTCGCCGTGGTGCCGGCGCGCATCGCGAGGGCGATCAGGTTGATGACCTCCTGGGCGTCGACGTGGAACAGCCGTGCGCCGAGGATCTCGTCGGTGCCCGCGTCGACCACGATCTTCACCAGCCCGCGGGGGTCGCCGAGGGTCTTCGGGCGGGGCATCGCCTTGATCGCGGCGACCTTCTGCGTCGCGACCAGCACGTCCCGTCCCTTCTCCCGCGCCTCCGCCTCGGTGAGGCCCACGGCCGCGAGCGGCGGGGTGAGGAAGGTCGTCGTCGGCACCGCGACCCGGTCGGAGGTGGAGCGGGAGCCGTCGCCGGTGAGCTGGGAGAGGACGATGCGGTGGTCGTCGAGGGAGAGGTAGGTCTGCTGGGCGCCGCCGTGCACGTCGCCGAGCGCGTAGACGCCGTGGGCGCTGGTGCGCAGGTGCTCGTCGACCACGATCGCGCCGCGCTCGTCCACGTCGATGCCCGCCGCCTCGAGCCCGACGTCGTCGGTGGCGGGGCGGCGCCCGGTGGCCAGCAGCACGGCGTCGGCCGCGAGCTCGCGCGACCGCCCCGCGACCTCGAGGCGCAGCAGCGCCTCCTCCGCCCCGTCCTCGACGCCGCGGAGGTCCGCCTCGTGCAGCACGGCGATGCCGTCGCCCTCGAGCACGGACTGCACCTCGGCGGCGACGTCCTCGTCCTCCGCGGGCAGCAGGCGGGGGCGACGGTTCAGCACCGTCACCTCGGCGCCGAAGCCCGCGAACATCGAGGCGAACTCGAGCCCGATCGGCCCGGCGCCCACCACCGCGAGCCGCCGCGGGAAGGGATCGGCGTGCTGGAGCGAGGTGGAGTCGTGCACCCGAGAGGAGTCGATCCCGGGCAGATCCGGGCGCGAGGGCACCGCGCCCGTGTTCACCACGACCGTCGACGCGGTGACCGTGAGGCGGTCCTCGCCGCCGCTGACCTCCACGGTCCGCTCGCCCACGAAACGGGCACGGCCGTCGACGAGGGTGACGGTATCGAGGTCGGCGAGCATGTGGTGGTTGACGTCGCGGAGCGCCCCGATGAGGGTGTCGCGGCGCTGGACGGCCCGTGCCCAGTAGGAGGCGTCGTCGTCCTCGCGGCGCTCCTGGGCGTCGTGCACGAGGGTCTTGGTGGGGACGCAGCCGATGTTGATGCAGGTCCCGCCGTGCATCGAGTCGAACTGCTCGATCATCGCGACCTTCTGTCCGAGGCCGGCGAGGGCGGCCGCATCGCGCATCGAGGACCACGCCCTGCTCTCCAGCGCACCGCCGCGCTCGTGACGCGGGAGGGGGACATCGACCGGCTGTGCACGCCGCGCTTCGACTCCGACGCCCAGTTCACCTCGCTGCTGGGCGAGGACCGGCACGGGCACTGGTCGCTGCGGATCGCGGACGGGCAGCTCGCGGCCTTCGCCCGGATCGAGCTGGACCTCCGCACCGAGGACGCACCCCTGCTGCGCTACCGCACCCGCGGCCGGGACGGCCTGCCCGGCGACGAGCACCCCTTCCTCGTCTGCGGGTTCTTACTGGTCCAGCAGTACGCCGCCGCCGGCTGAGCCCGGCCGGGCACGGCACAGCGGGGCGGGGCGGGTGCAGACTGGAGGCAGCACCCGTCGACGCAGGAGGTTCCGATGCCCCAGCAGCCCGCCCTCACCCCCGCCCGGATCGCGGAGGTGCTCGAACGCACCCCGACCAGCTCCTTCGTCGGCGGCCGCTTCCTCGGCGGCACCGCCGCGCTCGAGGTGATCGATCCCGCCACCGGCGCGGCGCTGACCCGTGTGGTCGACGCCGACGCCGCCTCCGTCGGCGAAAAGGCCCTGGACGCCGCCTGCGCCGCGCAGGCGGACTGGGCCGCGACCACGCCGCGCGAGCGCTCGGAGATCCTGCGCCGCGCCTACGAGCTGTGCCACGAACGGGCCGACGATCTCGCGGCGCTGATGACCCTGGAGATGGGCAAGCCGCTCGCCGAGGCGTACGGCGAGGTCTCCTACGGCGCGGAGTTCCTGCGCTGGTTCAGCGAGGAGGCGGTTCGCGAGCCCGGCCGGTTCCGCCACGCCCCCGCGGCCGACCACGCCGTGCTCACCACGGTCCGGCCCGTCGGCCCCACCCTGCTGATCACACCGTGGAACTTCCCGCTGTCGATGGGCACGCGGAAGATCGGCCCGGCCCTCGCGGCCGGCTGCACCGTGGTGCTCAAGCCCGCGCAGAAGACGCCCCTGACCTCGCTGGCGCTGATGGCGATCCTCGCCGAGGCCGGCGTGCCCGACGGGGTGGTGAACTGCGTGGTCACGAGCGACTCGAAGGGCCTGTCCTCGACGCTCATGACCGATCCGCGGCTGCGGAAGGTCTCCTTCACCGGCTCCACCGCGGTGGGCCGCACCCTCATCGCGCAGTCCGCCGAGCGCGTGCTGCGCACCTCGATGGAGCTCGGCGGCAACGCACCCTTCCTGGTCCTCCCCTCGGCGGATGTCGAGACCGCGGTCGAGGCGGCGATGCTCGCGAAGTTCCGCAACAACGGCGAGGCCTGCACCGCCGCGAACCGGTTCTATGTCCACTCCTCCCTCGCACAGGAGTTCACCGACCGGCTGGTCGAGCGCACCGAGCAGCTCGTGCTCGGCCCCGGCGCGGATCCCGCCACGACCCTCGGCCCGCTGATCGATCGGGCCGCCGTCGACTCCGTCCAGGAGCTGATGGCCGACGCGGTCGAGCGCGGCGCGAAGATCCTCACCGGCGGCGGCACCGGCGAGGGCGAGGGCTTCTTCCACGAGGCGACGGTGCTCGGCGACGTGCCGCGCGATGCCCGCGTGCAGCGCGAGGAGATCTTCGGCCCGCTCGCGCCGATCACGGTGCTGGACGACGTCGAGGAGATGGTCGCGGCGGCAGGCGCCACCGAGTTCGGGCTGATGGCCTACGTGATGGGCGAGGACCTCGGCGAGGTCACGGCCGTCACCGGACGGCTCGAGTCGGGGATCGTCGCGGTGAACCTGGGCATGGCCTCCGACCCCTCGGCCCCCTTCGGCGGGGTGAAGGAGTCGGGGCTGGGCCGGGAGGGCTCCCACGAGGGGCTCGCCGAGTACCTCGAGACGACCTACGTGCGGCTCCCGCTCTGACCTGCGGCCGGGGCGAGGGGGACGAGAGCTCGTCGTCCGAGGCACGAGCGGGGGAAATCTCGGTGAACTCCCGCGAATCTGGCCGAATCGATTGTCCGGTGTGATGTGAGTCGCTACGGTCGTGACGCACCCCTAACGAACCCCACAGCCCCGCCCTGCCCGGCGCGGCGACCAAGGAGCCCCAGTGCGCACCCTCTCCCGTTCCGTGACCCTGCTCTCCGCCGCGGCCCTCGCCGCCGCCGGCATCGCCGCGACCGCCGGCTCCGCGAGCGCCGCCCTGACCACCCGCTGCGACGGCGAGGCCTCCTCGGTCACCGTCCCCGGCGACCTCGTCGTGGCGAAGGACAAGTCCTGCGTCCTCACCGACGTCACCGTCGAGGGCGAGGTGCGCGTCCAGTCCGGCGCCGATCTCCTCATCACCGACTCCTCCGTCGGCGGCCGCGTCGTCGTCCAGGGCGACGGCTACTTCGACGCCTCCACCTCCGAGATCGCAGGCAACGTCGTCTCCAACGGCGGCTACGGCGTCTACCTCGACGAGTCCGCGGTGGAGGGCACCTACAACGGCCGTGCGGCCGAGGGCGCCTCGCCCTTCCTGTACTCCTACGACTCCTCGATCTCCGGCCGCGTGAACGTCGCCCAGGGCCTCGTGCACCTCAGCGGCAACACCATCGGCGGCAACGTGACCAGCGAGAACACCGAGTTCACCGACATCCTCGACTCGAGCCTCGCCGGCGACCTGACCGTCACCGGCGCGACCGAGGGCACCACCTTCTGCGCCGGCGAGCTCGACGGGAACGCGTTGCTGACCGGCAACGCCGGCGTGCAGCTCGGCTCCGGCGGCCAGAAGATCACCTGCGAGGGCGCCACCTACTTCGGCGGCGACGTCACCGCCTCGGACAACACCGACGGCGTCGACGTCACCGACACGATCATCCGCGGCGACCTGACCGGCGAGGGCAACGACCCCGCGCCCACCGGCTCCGAGAACCGTGTCCGCGGCGAGCTCGGCGGCCAGTTCGTGGACCTCCAGCCCGCCGCGCAGAAGCGCGCGCTGATGGCGCAGTCCGCCCCCGCGGACCACGCCCAGGGCCTCGACACCCAGCGCGACGAGCGTCGCGCCGAGGCCGAGAAGGCCGCGGAGCAGGCCGGTCCGGCGAACCTGCGCTGACCTCCTCCCTCCCACGACCTGCGGCCCCGGGCCGGGCACCG
>NZ_KV788924.1:0-4908 GCF_001807385.1 Brachybacterium sp. HMSC06H03
GCCGCCGGCCCCCGGACCGCCGGGCCGGTGCGCCCGCGCCACCCACAGCACCAGCAGCGCGGTGCCGAGGCCGCCCAGCAGCGTCCACCAGAACAGGGCCATGCCCTGGGCGTCCAGCACGGCCATCGCCAGCACCGCGGCGGCGGAGGAGCCGAGGGTCACGCCGATCACGTCGGGGCTGGCCAGAGGGTTGCGCAGCAGGGTCTGGAAGACGGTCCCGGACAGGCCCAGCGCCGCCCCGGCGAGCGCGCCGACGACCGCTGCGGGCAGTCGGTCGTCCATCACGATGAAGGAGACGCCGGGGATCTGCTCGCCGAGCACGGCCCGCACGGCGAGGTCGGCGTAGACGAAGGGGGTGCCCAGCAGCACCCGGGCGGTGAGGAGGCCTGCCACGGCCAGGACCAGCAGCAGCGGGAGGAGGAGGCGGCGCGAGGTCACAGGGCCACCCGCTTCCGGGTCCGGATCAGCACGAGGAAGACGGGCACGCCGAGGAGCGCGGTCATCACGCCGACCTGCACCTCGGCGGGCGGGGCGATGACGCGGCCGACCACATCGGCCAGCAGCAGCACCACGGGGCCGAGCAGCAGCGAGAGCGGCAGCAGGCGGCGGTGGTCCGAGCCGACGAGCAGGCGCACCGCGTGCGGGACCACGAGGCCGAGGAAGCCGACCGGTCCGGCGAGGGAGACCGCCGCCCCGACCAGCAGCACGATGCCGACGCCGAGCACGACCCGGGTGCGGCCCACGTGGACGCCGAGCCCGGCGGCGGCGTCGTCGCCGAGGGCGAGGGCGTTCAGGGACCGGGAGGCGCCGAGGACGATCAGGGCCCCGATCAGGAGGGCGGGCGCGACGGCCGCGAGGTCCCCGAGGTCGCGGGCGCCGAGGGTGCCCACCTGCCACAGCCGCATCCGGTCCAGCGCCCCCTGGTCGAGGATCACGAGAGCGTGGACGAGGGAGCCGAGGCCTGCGGTGACGGCGGCGCCGGCGATCGCGAGGGTGACCGGGGTGGCGCCGGTGCGGCTCGCGGCGGCCAGGGCGTAGACGAGCACGGCCGCGAGGGCCGCGCCCACGAAGCCCGCCGCCATGAACTGGGTGACGCTCGAGAAGGAGAAGAGGTAGACGCCGGTGGCCACGGCCGCGGCCGCGCCGGAGTTCAGTCCGAGGATCCCGGGATCAGCCAGCGGGTTGCGGGTCATGCCCTGCAGCCCCGCGCCGGCGAGCGCCAGGGCCACGCCGACGGCGAGCCCGGCGAGGGTGCGCTGCAGGCGGCTGGCGAGGACCACGTGGTCGGCGTTGCCCGGGTCGAAGGCGAGCGCGGCCTGCCAGGCCGCGTCGAGGGGGACGGTGCGGGCGCCCACCAGCAGGGAGAGCACGCACGCGACCGCCAGGGCCACGAGGGCCCCGGCGGTCGCGAGCAGGGTGGGCCGGGCGGGCACCGCTCAGGCCTGGGCCGTCTGCGCGGCCTCGATCACGGAGGGGACCACGTTCTCGAGCGCCCAGGGCAGGCTCAGCACGCTCGCCGCGGAGATCGAGAGGGTCTGGTGGTCGTCGGGGGTGAGGACGAGGGCGCCGCTGGCGACCGCGGGGATCTGGGCGAACAGCGGATCGTCCTGGAAGGTCTCGACGGTGTCGCCGGCGGCGGCCCAGGTGTAGAGGACGTCGGAGACGAGCTCGTCGCCGCGCTCGGCGGACCAGTCGAAGTAGAAGGTGTTCTCGTCGGCGGTGTTCTCGGTGACGACCTCGGCCTGGGTCATGCCGAGCGCGGTGAAGAAGCGCGGGCGGGTGTCGTCGCCGGAGTAGATCGAGATCGTGTGGTCCGTGGTGGACAGGCTCGCGGCGATGAAGGTCGACCCGGCCACGGCCGGGTTCTCCTCGCCGACGGCGGCGAGGTCGGCGGTGAGCTGCTCGGCGAGCTCGGCGGCGGCGTCGCTGCGGCCGGTGGCGGTGCCGACGGCGGTCAGCACCTCCTCCCAGGAGGCGGTGTAGTTCGCGGCGAGCGGGCCGATGGTGGGGGCGATCTTGCTGAGGGTCGCGTACTCCTCCTCGGTGAGGCCGGAGTAGGCGGCGATGATCAGGTCCGGGGTCAGCGCGGCGATCTCGTCGGTGTTGACGCCGTCGGCCTCGGAGTAGGTGGTCGGGGCGTTCTCGCTGCCCCAGGAGGCGCCGAGCTCCTCGAGCTTCGCGTCGATCCAGTCGGTGGACTGGTTGTCGTTGCCGCCCCACTCGACCAGCGGCAGGCCGACGGGCACGATGTCCAGCGCGAGGACGGTGTCGGCGTTGACCCAGGAGACGGTCGCGATGCGGGTGGGCTCCGCGGCGATCTCGGTGGTGCCGTAGAGGTGCTCGACGGTCGCCGGGAAGGCGTCGGCGGCGGCGGAGCTGCCGCCCGCGTCGGAGGCGCCGGTGCCGGCGACGTCGCCGCCGCTGCAGGCGGCGAGGGCGGGCAGCGCGAGGGCGGTGAGCACGACGGAGCGGCGCGTGAACGAGCTCGACATGGGGCGATCCTTCTCTCGGCACCCCCGGTGCAGGGGTGAGGTGAGCCTGACCTTATTACGCAACACTCGTGTCACTCAATTGCCGAGAGGGTCGTCGCGGCCTCCGACACGGACCCTCAGGACAAGCGTGCCGGTCACAGTCCCGCACCCCGACGGGAATGCGTCTCAGATCACGCCGAGGATCAGTCGGTCGACGCCGCCTCGTCCTCGCCGTCCGCGCCCTCCGGATCCTCGGCGTCTCGAGGGTCCTCGAGCCCGTCGACCCCGGCCTGCCGGTACAGGGAGATGAACTCGCGCGCCGTATCGGGCCCGATCATCAGGCGCAGCACCGGGGAGACCTCGAAGTCGTCGCCCTGCTCGTCCAGCAGCCCGGCACGCTGGACCTTCGCGATCGAGGCGCGGACCTCCTTGGCGAAGCCGGCCTCGTCGGTCGAAGTGGTGCGGCGGTAGGCGGCCAGCGCCTGCTGGATCTCCGCCTCGGAGACGACGGTGCGCTGGCCGCGGGAGGACTG
This sequence comes from Brachybacterium sp. HMSC06H03, assembly GCF_001807385.1. Lineage (NCBI taxonomy): Bacteria > Bacillati > Actinomycetota > Actinomycetes > Micrococcales > Dermabacteraceae > Brachybacterium > Brachybacterium sp. HMSC06H03. The sequence continues at coordinate 3,005 of NZ_KV788924.1, forward strand.
GGTCAGCAGCATCTGGCGCAGCACGAGCAGCAGCACCGAGTCGAGCCGGTTCATGCCGGTCAGGCGGCGCAGGAGCTTGGGCGCGTCGGGGTCGTCCTCGCTCTGGCGCACGAAGGCGACCTGGGCGTCGTCGTCGACGATCAGCTCGAGGAAGAGGTCGGCGAGCCGGGCCTCGATCGCAACCCGGTCCCGCAGCAGCTGCGCGTAGCGGCCGCCGTCGCGGCGCCCGTCGAGGAAGGGACCCTGGAGCAGGTGCACGAGCACGCGGCGGGACTCGTCCACGAGCGCGCCGCCGGGCACGGAGGGGCTCACCTCGTCGCCGGGCGCGTGGTCGTCAGTTTCGGTGCGGTGCGCAGGACTGGTCACGGCCAGACAGCCTACCGGCGCGGGGCGCGACGATCGGGCGCCCGGACAGTGCGGGGCGCTTCGACCGACTGGCGAGAAATCCACCCAAAACGGACAACGATCTGGTGGAATCGGGGTATGCCCGGGCGGGACGGACCGCCTGCGGCCCGCCGAAACCACGAGGAGCCGTCATGTCGGATCTGCCCGCGCCCGCTGTTCTCGCGATCCTGGCGGTCGTCCTGCTGGTGCTGGTCGTGCTCGGCGTCCTCGTGGCGCGCGGCCGACGGGACGACCAGGGTCCGGTCGGCACCGGAGCGACGCAGGGCGGCGCCTCCGCCGAGTCCTCGACCGGCACATCGGCCGCACGGCCGGGCGACACCTCGAGCGATGGACCGACGGTCTCCGACGCGAGTGCCGATCCCGTCGGCCCCTCTCCCTCGTCCACCGAGGCGACGGGAGCCGCACCCGCCGGCGCGGTGGAGGAGGACCCGTCGGCACCCTCGGACGCGGCGCCCATCGACGATGATCCGCGGCCCTGGCGGGAGCGCCATGGCCGCCGCGCCTCGCGTCCGCTGCTGAGCGAGCGCTCCGAGGCCCGGACCGCCGAGGAGGAGCTCGCCCCGGCGCAGAACTGGGAGAGGCCCCAGGACGGGGAGGCCGAGCCCCGGCGCTGAGCCGCGCCGACAGTTACCGACACGGGCGGACGACCGCTCCCCCGCCACGCTCAGGACGCGCCCGTCGACGGCTCGGCGGGACACGTCGTGCCGATCGGCTGGTCGAAAATCCCTCTGGATCCGTCTCGGTCTGGTGGAATCGGGGCATCGCCCTGTGCCGGGACCCCCGTCCGGGGCGCGCTCCGCCGCCCGGCGGTGGAGCAGTCGAACGGTGAGGAGCCGACCATGACCGACCTGTCCACCCCAGTGATCGTCGGGATCATCCTGCTGGTCCTGATCGTCGTCATCATCCTGATCGTCGTGGGCGCGAACGCCTCGAAGCGCCGCAAGCAGCGACAGCAGGAGGAGGATCGACGCCGCGCCGCGGAGATCCGCGAGCAGGCCGCTCAGAAGGAGCAGGCCGTCCAGGAGCGCGATCTGAAGGCCCGCGAGTCCGAGATCGAGGCCGACAGGGCCCGTCTCGAGGCCGAGCGGAAGGCGAAGGAGGCCGAGCAGGAGCAGCTCGCCGCCGAGCGTCGCCGGAGCGAGGCCGAGACGCAGCGCCAGGAGGTCGACCAGGAGCGCAGCGCCCTCCAGGAGCAGCGCGCCGAGGCGGACCGCCTGGACCCCGATTCCCCCACGCCCCGCGACGGGGACCGCACCGCGCCGGCCGCAGGCGCTGCCGGCCACGACCGCACGGCTGACGAGCGCATGTCCGACGACCGTGCGGCCGACGGCCGACGCGTCGATGACCGCGTTGCCGACGATCGCTCCGCTCGCGACGACCAGCGCACCGTCCGGGGCGATGAGCGTCCTGTGCAGCGCGAGGACGAGCACCGCAGCGGGGCCGGGACCGCAGCCGCGGCCGGTGTCGCAGGCACGGCCGGCGTCGCCGCCGGGGCGGCC
>NZ_KV788925.1:0-7493 GCF_001807385.1 Brachybacterium sp. HMSC06H03
ATCGCTACACCACTTCCGGGGACTTGACCATCATCTCCCGCTCCTCCTCGCGGTAGAGGAGGTTGTAGTGGTTCTGCATCGAGACGAACTTCGTCCAGCCGTTCACCTCGGCGACGTGCTGCGCCTGCAGGAACTGCCAGGCGAACATGGCCGAGGCCCCGAGGTAGCGGACCTTCCCCGAGCGGACCAGGTCATCCAGCGCCTGCATCGTCTCCTCGATCGGGACGGTGTGGTCCCAGCGGTGGATGATGTACAGGTCGATGTAGTCGGTGCCCAGCCGGCGCAGGCTCGCCTCCGCCTCGGCGAGGATCGCCTTGCGGGAGAGCCCGCCGCCGTTGGGGCCCTCGTGCATCTTCCCGTGCACCTTCGTGGCCAGCACGATCTCGTCGCGGTTCGCGTAGTCGACCAGGGCCTTGCCCACGATCTCCTCGCTGCGGCCGATCGAGTACACGTTCGCGGTGTCGAAGAAGTTGATGCCGGCGTCGAGGGCGTGCTTGATGACGGGGCGGGAGTCATCCTCTTCAAGGACCCACTTGTGGACCCAGCGCTCGGCATTGCCGAAGCCCATCGTGCCCAGGCACAGCCGCGACACGTCCAGTCCGGTGCGGCCCAGCTTCACGTACTCCATGCGGTGCTCCTCCTGCTGCGATGGTGCGGGCGTCGCTCGCCCGATGCCCCCACCCTCGCGCCGCCCGCGCCGCGATGGGAGGACCTGTCAGAGCACCCCTCCCGCGGACGGGCCGTGCGCACCCCGCTGCACGACTCTCCCGGAGTTGTTCGACGAAACGTGCCAGATTCGTGGCACGTTTCGTCGAACAACTCCCCCGCGCCGCGCTGTCAGCGGCCCGTCCCGTCCCGGGGAGCCGCCGAGACGTGGATGTCTGAGCGTGTGGCTTCGTTCGCTTGGTGGCGGGGTTTTTGCAGCGCTCCGTGGCGGTCTTGTTGCCGCGATCACGCAGGACTGGCTGCAGGTAGGTGTCGCGGTCTGAACCGAGAGGGGTGCGCCCGGTCGGGGCCGTTTGGATCGCTGCCGCTACGTCAGAGTCCGAAGGCTCCGCCGCTGACGAGGATCACGATGCCGAGGCCGATGAGAACAATGGGGAAGAGGATGTGCTCCCAGCGTTCGAGCACTTCGGCGATCGGGGGGCGGGTGGCGACGAACTTTGCCAGGGCCACCAGGACCGCGACGAGCGCGAGGAAGACGATGCAGTAGGCGACTACTGCGAGAGGTTCCACGCTGAGGAAGACAGGGGTGTAGACGCCGATGTTGTCGCCGCCGTTGGCAAGGGTGACGCCTGCGACTGTCCACACGCGGACCTTCTTGCCGGCAACCTTGGCCTCGTCGTCATCGTCGTCATCGTCTCCGCGCCAGGCCTGCCATGCGGCCCAGAGGCCGAGGCCCAGAGGGATGAGACCGAAGTACGGGATGGCTGCCGAGGGCAGGAATGCTCCGGCACCGATGGTCACCAGGACCGCGGCACCGAGGATGCCGGCGAATCCGAGGTACTGGCCGGCCAGAATGCGGGCGGTAGTGCCGCGCTGGCCTGCCCCTCGCGCGAAGAAGAGGGAGAGCACGATGATGTCGTCGATGTTGGTCGCTGCGAACAGGCCCATCGCCTGCAAGACCGAGGTGAGGATCATGCGCCCTCCCCAGCTGCGTCGCATCCGGGAAGCGAGCAGGCGGGATCGATGCACGGGGCGTCTTCGTCCACTGCCAGGGTGGCATCGACCAGTGCCGTCAGCGCCTGCGCCAGGTGCGAATCGGCGATCTCATATCGTGTCCGACGACCCTCGGGCTCGGAGACGACGATCCCGCAATCGCGCAGGCATGCCAGGTGGTTGGACACGTTCGGGCGTGTCAGGTCCAGATCTCGGGCCAGTTCCGCCGGGTAAGCGGGATGGTCGAGCAGGGTCAAGATGATCCGGGATCGAGTGGGGTCGGCCAGTGCACGACCCAGGCGGTTCATCACGTCGAGACGCGAAGCAATAGTCAGCATGGACTGAACTATACAGCGCGCACTGAACACTCGGTCACAGGCGTCAGCCCAGATCGCATGCCCGTAAGGGGATCCTTCACCGTACGTCGTGCGAGCTTACTCCTCGACGACTTTTTATGAGGGATCGTCATGTACGCAAGACCCGTACGGTGACATGGGCGGTGAGGGGAGGGCAACTGCAACAATGGGGACATGCATGTCGGCTACGCGCGCGTCTCCACTCTCGAGCAAGACCTCTCCGCCCAACGGGAAGCACTCGAGCGCCTCGGAGTCGAGAACAAGAACGTCTACTTCGACCACGGCCTCACGGGAACGACCCGCGCCCGGCCCGGGCTGCGCGAGGCACTGGCCGCGACCCGGGATGGGGACACCCTGGTGGTGACCAAGCTCGACCGGCTGGCCCGCTCGCTCCCGGACGCGAGGGACATCGCCGACGAGCTCACCATCAAGGGAGTGGCGCTCAGTCTCGGAGGCAGCGTCTACGACCCCAACGACGCCGTCGGCCGGTTGCTGTTCAACGTGCTCGGCATGGTGGCCGAGTTTGAGGCGGACCTCATCCGCCTGCGCACCCGCGAGGGCATGGCCATCGCCAGATCCAAGGGCAAACTCAAAGGCAAGAAGCCCAAGCTCTCGCCCTCTCAGCGCAAGCACCTGCTGACGTTGCACGCCGCCGGTGAGCACACCCAAGCCGAGCTGGCCGAGCTGTTCAATGTCTCCCGCACCACCATCTACCGCGAGCTGCGCCGCACCACGGCCGACACCTGACCGCGCCTGCACCGCCACTGAGCGATCACAGAAACCCGCCACCAAGCCATCACATCCACAGTCTGAGCGGGACGAGGCGATCAGCACGGGAAGGAGGGACCGGGACGCGCCGGCCCGGCGCTGGCCGGGGAGACGGCCCGGGATCGACGGGGACGGCCGCGGCGAGCCGCCGTCACCGTCAGGTGGCGAACGTGCCGGTCAGCTGCACTTGCGGAAGGTCTTGCCGCCGGGCATGCCGTAGCGCTTGCCGGTGTAGCCGCCGTCGTCCGAGTAGGGGATCTCCGGGCCGTAGGGCTCACAGCCGGACTTCCCGCCACCGGACTTCCCGCTGCCCGAGCTGCCGCCGCCGGACGAGTCACCGCCGGAAGCGCCGCCGCCCGAGTTGCCGCCGCCGGAGTTCGAACCGCCAGAGCTCGAGGACCCGCCCCCGGAGCCGGACTTCCCGTCGGACCCCGAGCCGCTGCCGCTGCCCGAGCTCGTCGCGCCGGAGACTGTCTCCTCGTCGGACGAGTCCGCGGCCGGTGCCGCTTCCCGCTCGCGACGCTCCAGCTCCTCCCGCTCGATCCGCTCGCGCTCCTGCCGCTCCCGTTCCTCGCGCTCCTTCTGCTCGCGCAGCCGCTCCTGCTCCTCGTCCCAGTCGTCCTTGAGGCCCTGCACCCGGTCTCGCCCGTCGACGGCGCGCTCGCGCACCTCGTCGGCGGCCTTCCGCTGCCCGTCGAGGAAGGGGGCGGCCAGCGGCAGGGCGAGAACGGCGTTCGGGCCGGTCGCGAGCACGTCCGCGTCGAGGGCGTCGACGAGCGCCTCCGCGTCCTCGACCAGCGTCGTCGCGTCGGCGAGCGCCTGGGCGGGGTCGCCCGCGACCGTCTGCGGGATCTCGTCGGCCGCGGCGCCGAGCTGCTCGACCTGTGCGGGGACGGTGCACTCGGTCGCGGCGGAGAAGAGGCCGAGCCCCTCGGACTGCGCGGTCGCCGCGGCCTCCTCGACCTCGGGCAGGAAGCGGTCGTTGGGCTCGAAGTAGACCGGCACGCCGAGTCCCTCCGCGGCGATCTCGGCGTTGACCAGCGAGCCCGACTCGTACACACCCGCGAGGGTGCGGTCGTAGCGGTCCAGCCGCTCCTCGTCGTACTCGAGCTCGATCTCGGTGCCGGCCGGGAGCCGCTCGGCGAGGAAATCCGTCGCTTCGGGGCCCAGGCACTGCACGGGCAGGTCGGGGTGCTTCGTCTCGGGGGTGTCGATGTTGAGCAGGCGGATCGTGGTCTCCTCCCCGGCGACGACCGCGACCAGGGTGTCGCCGTCGACCACGCGCACCACGGTGCCCTCGCCGCTGCCGTCGTGGCAGCCGGTGAGCAGGGTCCCCGCGAGCAGGGCGCTGAGGGCGAGACTCAGGCTCCGCGCACGCCGCGGCCGACGCCCCTCCTCTCCGACGCTCGCGATCCGACCCCGACGCGACCCGCTGGACCTGCCCATGACCACCTGATTCGTTCCTCTCGAGAGCACCTGCTCGTCAATGCTTGAAGCATCTCCGACCGGTGCGACAACCGCACCTCGGGAAGACGCCCAGTCGCCGAGATCACACGGTCTCGTGCCACCCTGGAGCGCGTCGAGAAGGAGGACCCATGACCACCGCCCCCGACCACCCCGCCGAGCTGGGCCGCGCCCGGCAGCTCGTCGCCCTGCTCTCCGCCGAGAAGCTGCGCCGCGGACTCGGACGCCTGCTCGCCGGGGACGGACCGGTCGAGGACCCCTCGGTGCGCGGGCCGCTCTCGCGCCTGGACTGGCTCGGCGAGGACGGCACGGCGGACGTCCCGGCGCTGCGTCGGATCGCGGACTCGCTCGCGCTGATGCGCTCGGACCGGGCGATCCTCGAGGTGCCGCGACTGGACGGCATCCCGGTGAAGACCGAGGATTCCCGCGAGGTCAGCGGCAGGATCGCGCGAATCGTGTTCGAGCGGGTCGGGCCGGAGCGCAGCCTCGGCGAGTCGGAGCTGAACGCCGCGATCGCGATGTTCGCGGCCGACGTGGCGCTCGTGCGGCGCGACGCCGTGGACTCGGGCGTGCTGGAGCGTTCGGCCGACGGCGCCTGGTACCGCCTGGCCGGCTGACCTCTCCGCCGGCTGCTCAGTCGGCCACGCAGCCGACCTGCTCAGCGCCGTCCCGACCCGTCGGTCGGCCGGCTCGACGCCCGGCCGGCCGCGGCTACTTCCGGAAGGACTTGATCACGTTGGCCAGCATCGGAACCAGCACCACGAGGGCGATCCACCCGAAGCTGAAGTTGTCACGGAAGAACTCGTTCCTGGCGAAGAACCCGAAGAAGATGACGAGGAACACGACGATCGGGATCGCCTTGACCAGGGCCTTGCCCACCTCGGCCACCCGATTGCGGACCTCAGGATCGGGCCGGCCGCCGAACTCCCACTCCTCGTACCGGCGCTCGGCCCTCTCGCGAGCGTCGTCCCCGAACTCGCCGAAGCGCGGCCCGGAGTGCTGCGGGGCCGAGCCCGCAGAGCTCGGGCCGAAGTCCTGGTCAGCGCGACGGGACGAGCTGCGCGAGTCGAAGTCCGAGGACCAGGTGCTGTCCCCGCTCGGCAGCGGCCCGGGCCTGCTCTCCGCCGTCCCGGCACCCTCCGCCCCCGTGCCCGGTCCCCCGCGGTCCTTGCCCCCGAGCCAGGACGGATCCCCGCCCGGCCCGTGCGCCTCGTTCCCCCACTGATTCATCATGTTCACAGGGTAGACATTCTTCGCACGACGGTCGCCCCGGTCCCGGACCCCGAACGCGGCACGGGGACGGCCTCACGCCCCGCGATACCGTCGAGGCGTGATCCACCTCGACGACGCCCAGGTCAGCACGCTCCTCCCCACCCCGGCCGATCAGGTCGCACTCATGCGCGAGACGCTGCTCGCCCTCGCCGACGGCTCCGCCTCGGTGACGCCGAAGACCCAGGTCGTCCACGAGGAGGGCGGCTTCGCGAACGCGATGCCGGCCGCCTGGACGGAGCGCGGACTGCTGGGCATCAAGTGGGTGACGGTCACCCCGTCGAACCGTGCGCGGGGCCGGGAGATGATCGGCGGGCTGATGGTGCTCTCCGCGGCCGACGGCTCGACCCGCGCCACGATGGACGCCGCCGAGCTCACCGCCCAGCGCACCGCGGCCGTGACCGGCGCGAGCCTTGCGCTGGACGACCGGCCGATCACCTTCGTCGGCACCGGTGTGCAGGCCCGCTCCCACGCCCGGGTGATCGAGGCGCTGGGTCGGGGCCCTCTGGCCGTGTGGGGCCGCCGCCCCGAGGCCCTCCGGGAGCTCGCCGCCTGGTGCGCCGAGCACACGCCCGGCCTCGAGCTGCGCACCGCGACCGACCGGGCCGAGGCGCTCGCAGGCGCGGGGGTCGTGATCAGCGCCCTGCCGATCGGGCTGAGCGACGCGGCGCTGCACCCGGGTGACGTCGCCGCCGACGCGACGCTGCTGCCGATCGACTACGCCTCTGTCGCGGGCGCCGAGATCTCCCGCACCGGCACGGTCGTCGCCGACGACGTCGAGCAGTTCGAGTCGCTGAGGCCGCTGAAGCACGGCAAGGACTACCCCCGGGCGACCGGGTCGACCGGCGACCTGCTGCGGGAGGACCGACCGTGCGGCCTGGTCGTCGCACAGAACCTCGGCTCCGGGCTCGGCGACGTGGTGCTCGCCGACGCCGTCGCCCGCGCCGCCGGGGCCTGACCTCCGCACCTCCGGTCGGCCCGCCCGCCTACCCTGTGCGGCCCGGCCCGTCGGCCCGGACTCGAGCACCCCACCCACCGAGACCTGATCCTGTGTCGCTATAGCCCTCGATAACGACACAGAACCACGTCTCGATGGCCGCCCCCGGCCACCAGGACCACCCGCCCCGCCATCGAGACGCACGGCTGGCTGGATAAGGAGCTCAGGAGCGGCTGACCTCCGACTCGGTCGAGGGCAGGAGGGCACCCTCCGCGGGCAGGAAGTAGCCGTGGTGGGTGGCGCCGTGTCGGTCGACAGGCTCCATCCATCGCATGGCGAACCGCTCGAAGGCCTCGATCTGCGCGGGGTCGATCTCATAACGGACGTGGCACGTGATCATGCCGCGACGCTGCCGGCCGACGACCGTTCAGGCGGCGCGGACCTGCTCGGCGCGGCGGAGGTCGAGCTCGGCGGAGGTGAACCAGCCGCTGAACAGGGCCTCGCCCGGTTCGAGGTCGCGGCCGGCGGCGAGGGCGCCGAGGTGCACGGGCTCGTAGCCGAGGCGGTGCAGCAGCGCGGTGACGAGCTCCGCGGCCCGGTCGTCGTCGGCGGCGAGCGCGATCGCCCGACGGGACGGGTCGCCGTGGTCGCGGCCGTGCTCCTCGACGTCGTGGTAGCCGATGTGGTTCAGGGTCTTCACCACGTGCGCGCCGGGCAGGCGCGCGGCGAGCAGCTCGCTCGTGGAGAGCTCGCCGGCGTGGTCGCCGAGCTCGGCGCGCGCGGCCTCGACGGCGGCCGCGTCGGCCTCGCCCCAGGGGTTGGTCGCATCGACCACGACCGCGCCCTGCAGGGCGCCCGCCTCGAGGGTCAGCGCGACGTGCAGCGGCAGGGTCAGGGCGATGACGTCGCTGGTCGCGGCGAGATCCTGGAGGCCGACGTGGCAGGCGCCGGGGAGCTTCGCGGCGAGCGCGGGCGGGGCGGAGCGGCCGGTGACGGCGACCTCGAGCCCGCGGCGCAGCGCCGTGCGGGTCAGGGCCGAG
>NZ_KV788926.1:0-1251 GCF_001807385.1 Brachybacterium sp. HMSC06H03
TCGCTCGCCGCGCCGTCGTCGGAGGCGCCGTCGTCGCTCGCGCCGTCGGAGGCGGCGCTCCCGCTCTCCTCCTCGGAGGCGCCGGGGCCCTCGACGGCGGACCCCTCGTCGCTGCCGGAGTCGCCGCCGCAGCCGGCTGCGAGGCCGATCACGAGCGCGCCGAGGGCGGCGGCGCGAGCAGTGCTGCGGGAACGCGTGGTCGTGGACGTCATGGGGACCTCAGCTTTCTCGACGGGCGCACCGCCGGTCGCTGCGGCGGCCCCTGGACGATCGGGCTCCTTCAGATTAGGCCGGGCCCTGCCGGTCCGCGTCGGCCTGAGAACACTCTCATCGTGCTCTCATCCCGGTGATGCTCTTCGTGAGCGACGCAGCAGCACCGGAGGACGACGGAGCGAGAGACGGGAGCGGCTCCGCGACCGCGACCGACCGACCGTGCGGTCCCTGCAGATCCGGCGCGCCGGCGACGGCCGTCGCCGCACCCCTGCGCCGGCACGCCGGCCACGCCCGCAACCGCTTGCCGACGGTCTGCGGACGAGTCGGAAGATCACGGTCAGGTCACGACGAGTGGTTCCGTGACCAGGACTTCCCTCCGTCGATCCGAGGGTCCCCGCGATGGTGGACGGTCGTCTCCGGGCCAGACCGCCCGGTGCCGCCGCGCACGGTCCCGGGACCTCGCCGGGAGTCCGTCGCCCCGCGCCGGCCATCGCCTGCTCCGGCCGAGGTGCACTAGCGTCGAGCACAGCCCCGGCACAGGACGCACGCCGTCCCTCGGACGTCTCCGGCCCTGTCCGGGCAGCAGGAATCCTGAACGTTGGCACGAAGGAGGATCTGATGACTTTCCGAGGCACCATCGAGGAACTGCAGAACGCCGTGGTCCTGGACCGGAACGGCGACAAGGTGGGAAAGGTCGGCCAGGTGTACCTGGACAACGACACCCAGCAGCCGTCATGGGTGACGGTGAACACCGGCTTCTTCGGGACGAACGAGAGCTTCATCCCGCTCGACCAGGCGCACTACGCGGACGGGACTATCACGGTCCCCCACGAGAAGTCCTTCATCAAGGACGCCCCGAACCTCGAGGAGCACGGCGAGCTGGCTCGCGAGCAGGAAGGCGAGCTGTACCGCTACTACGGGCTGGACGGCGCTGCGGGAGCGACCGGTGGCGAGACCGACCGGGCCGCGCGCGGCACCGCCGGGCCCGGACCGGACGCCACCGACCGTCGCGACGCGGACGCCCGCGCTGCGGCGGGG
>NZ_KV788927.1:0-8067 GCF_001807385.1 Brachybacterium sp. HMSC06H03
GCCCTGCCGATCGCCCCGCCCGAGGGGACCACGGCGCGGCCCGCCCGCCGCGCCGGTGCGCTCGTGCTGCTGCGGGACGGGCACGTCCAGGCCTATGTCGACAAGGGCGGGAAGCACCTGCTGTGGTGGGCCGACGAGGAGGCGACGCCCGAGGCCGCCGCCCAGCTCGTCCGCGCGATCGCCGAGGACTCCCGTCTGCCGCAGCTGCGGATCGAGCGGATCGACGGGCACGGGATCGACACCGAGCCGGTCGCGGCGATCACGGCCGCGCTCGCGGAGGCCGGCTGCTACCGCTCACCGCGCTCGCTGCGACTGCGGGCGGGTGATCGCTGATGCCCGAGGGTGACACCGTCGCGCGCCAGTGCCGGATCCTCCACGACGCGCTCGCCGGCGCCGTGCTCACCGTCTGCGACCTCCGGGTCCCGCGCGCGGCGACCGTGGACCTCACCGGCTGGAGAGTCCACGAGGTGCGCCCGCGCGGCAAGCACCTGCTGATCCGGCTCGTCCCGCCCGCGCCCGGGGCACCGCCGATGACCCTGCACAGCCACCTGATGATGGACGGGATCTGGCACGTGGAGGGGAAGGCGCTGCGCTCCAGCGACACCAGCGCCGGGCCGCGCACCCGCGACACGATCCGGATCGTGCTCGAGGCCCGGCACGAGGACGGTCGTCAGGTACAGGCGATCGCCTACGACGTGAAGCAGGTGAAGCTGCTGCGCACGGCCGACGAGGAGAAGCTGCTCGGGAGCCTCGGCCCGGACCTGCTCGATCCCGCGTGGGACGATGACCCCTCCCTCCGGGAGCGGGCGCTCGCGAACCTCGCCGCCGAGCCGGAGCGGCCGATCGGCCTCGCGATCCTCGACCAGCACGTCCTGGCGGGGATCGGGAACATCTACCGCAGCGAGCTGTGCTTCCTGCGCCGACTCCACCCCGCCGCGCCCGTCTCCGCGGAGCAGGACCCGGGCGCGCTCGTCGACCTCGCCCATCGCCTGCTCGTGCTGAACCGGGACCGGGAGGTGCGGGTGACCACCGGTGGGATGCTCGGCCGGGACGGGGACCTGTGGGTCTACGGCCGCGGAGGGAAGCCGTGCCGCCGCTGCCGCACCCGGATCCAGCGCGGCGAGCTCGCCGAACCGCGGCTCGAGGGCACCGAGGCGCGAGTGCTGTGGTTCTGCCCCCGCTGCCAGGCCGGGCCCGGCGCGCCGGCCCCGTCGGCGGCCCAGCGGCGTGGCCGACGTCGCTGAGACGGACTGCGTTCCTGGCCGTGGCGGCGTCGCAGCGTCGGTAGACTCGTGCGCCGTCAGCCTCCATAGCTCAATGGATAGAGCAACGGCCTTCTAATCCGTCGGTTGCAGGTTCGAGTCCTGCTGGGGGCGCTCATAGCCCCGCACCGCCTTCGAGAGGCCGCCGATGATCCTCAAGGTGCTGAGCTTCGGCGCGATCGCGCTGCTGCTCCTCCTGCGACTCGCCCGCACCCCCTTCGGTGCGCGCCTGCTGGGCGTGCCGCTCAAGGTGCTGCACATCGTCTATCTCGCCACGCTCGGGGTCACCGGCATTCTCGCGATCCCATACGAGCAGTGGGTCCTGCTGACTGTCGTGGTGGTCCTGCTGGTGGTCAGCCTGGTAGAGGAGGTCAGGCGGCGCTCCGCGGCACTGGAGTGACCCCGCCTCCCCTGCCGGAGCGTGCCGCGGAGCCGCAGCCTCGAGGCAGGGCGCGCCCGTGCCGTCGAGCCGACCGGCGGACTCGGGAGGGTTGTGGGCATGTCCCGCACCGGCAGGATCTACGTCGTCCAGGCCGAGGCGGCGCGCGCGGAGATGCTCCGTTCCCGACCGGATCCGGCTGCTGTCCGTCGCGCCGGACATCCCCGTCCGCGGCACCGATTCGGCGCCACGGACCGGGCTCCCGACGCGGTCGAGGTCAGCCTGCGGCGACCTCGACGCGGGTGGTGACGGGGGTCGGGTTCTGGAAGAGGTCCAGGACGGGGCAGTGGGCGTCCACCGCCGCCCGCAGCTCTTCGTAGCGGTCGGCGGTCTCGGGGCCGGTCAGGCGCACCAGGAGGCGCACGTCCCCGAACCCGGCCCGCACGGACTCGTCCTTGCCGAAGAGCCGCGCCGCGTCGAGGTCTCCCTCCGCGGTGACGTCGATGTCGTCGACCTGGATGCCGAGCGCGTGCGCGTAGAGCCGGTAGACCACGACCTGGCAGGAGATCAAGGCGCCGAGCGCGACCTCGACGGGGCTCGCGGCGAGATCGTCGCCCGCGAGGGCGGCGGGCTCGTCCACGGCGAACTCGTGGCGGCCGGCGCGGAGCGTGCTCGCGACGGCGCCGACGCCCTGGCCGGTGACGGTGTAGGTGAGGTGTGCGGAGTCTCGGCGGGCGTCGATCCGCTCGCCCCAGGCGGTCCCCGCAGCGTCGAGGCGGTCGGAACGGGCGGCCGTGCTGGCGTCGAGGTCGGCGGCGGGGACGGAGGTCGAGGTGGAGAGGGAGACGGTGTCGGCGGTGGTGTCGGAGAGTGTCATGGCGCCACCGTAGGGACGCCTCGAGCGCCGGTCACGCCCTCCTGTCACAGGCCGTCATCCGTGCACTCCGCCGCGTCGGGCCGACGAGAGCTCAGCGGCCGCGGCCCCGCTCCCCCAGTGACCGGCTGTGCGCGGAGGACTCGCGGTTCCAGGTCTCCACCCAGTCCGGCAGCACGAGGTCCGCGGGCGGCTGCCCGAGCAGGTCCAGCACCTCCTGCACGTCGACCGACCCGCCGGAGCTGCGCAGGAAGCGGGCGCGGACGATCGCGTCGGCGATGACGGTGTCGCCGCGGCGGAACACCTGCTCCATGTAGATCCAGCGCTCGTCGTAGCCCATCACGCGGGTGGCGAGGTCGAACTTCTGACCGAGGGTGAGGGACTTGCGATAGGTGATGGTCTGCCCGGCGACCACCGGATACCAGCCGGCGTCGGTGATCCGCTTCCAGAATCCGGAGCGGAGCATGAGGTCCATGCGGCCCAGATCCATGATCGAGAGGTAGCGGCCGTTGTTCATGTGGCGCTGCACGTCGAGATCGGCGAGGTTCACGCGGAAGCTCGCATGGGAGGTGTCCCAGATGCCGAGCGGGGACTTCCCGCGCACGCGCGCCAGGAACAGCAGCAGGCGGAGGTACATGTTCATCGCGGATCCCTCCCGGGGCTCACGTCGGCTCGTCGTCGATACCAGATGACCAAAGAGTAACTTCTCGGGCACGCCAGCCCTCCCCGCTCGCACCTGCGGGGGCCGCCCGGGGCGTCGGGGGCCACGCTACTGTTGTCCCGTGACCTCCAGCTCCACTCGTGCCATCAACGACCGCATCGTCTGGGTCGACTGCGAGATGACCGGGCTCGACAAGCAGCGCGACGCGCTGGTCGAGATCGCCGTCCTCGTGACCGACGCCGATCTGAACATCCTCGGGGACGGCGTCGACGTCGTGATCAAGCCCCCGGCCGAGGCGCTGCAGGGCATGGATCCCTTCGTGGTGAACATGCACACCGTCTCCGGCCTGCTCGAGGAGCTCGACGGCGGCATGACCCTCGCCGAGGCGGAGGCGCAGTGTCTCGCCTACGTCAAGGAGCACTGCCCCGAGCCGGGGAAGGCGCCGCTGGCCGGCAACAGTGTCGGCACCGACCGCGCCTTCCTGGACCGCGACGTGCCGGAGTTCGCCGGCTGGCTCTCCTATCGCACCATCGACGTCTCGAGCCTGAAGGAGCTGGCCAAGCGCTGGTTCCCGCGGGTGTACTACAACATCCCCGCCAAGCATGGCGGCCACCGCGCGCTCGCCGACATCCGCGAGTCGATCCAGGAGCTGAAGTACTACCGCGAGGTGCTGCTGGTCCCCAAGCCCGGCCCCACCACCGCCCAGGCCCAGGAAGCCGCGCGCCGTTTCGAGCTGCGCGAGGACGCCGAGACCGCTCCGGCCCTGCCCGTGCCCGCTCCGCACGTGCCCTGGCTGGACCGCGCCTCGCACCGCAGCTGGCTCGAGGGCGAGGCCGACGAGCTGCTCGTCTTCGGCTCCGAGTCGGTGCGGGAGGACGGCGGCTTCGCGTGGCTGGACGAGACCGGCGCCCCGGACCTCTCCCGTCCCTCCGAGCTGTGGATCACCTGCCGGATGACGCACGCCTTCGCGCTCGGCCACATGCTGGGCCGCCCGGACTTCGGCCGCTTCGCCGATCACGGCATCGCCTCGCTGCGCGGCGTCTTCCACGACGACGAGCACGGCGGCTGGTTCGCCTCGGTCGAGGGCGGCCGCACCGTGGACGACTCCAAGCAGGCCTACGCCCACGCCTTCGTGGTCCTCGCCGCCTCCTCCGCGACCGCCGCCGGCCGGCCCGGTGCGAAGCAGCTGCTGGACGAGGCGCTCGCGGTGCTCGACGAGAAGTTCTTCGACGAGCGCTCCGGGATGAGCGTGGACACCTTCGACCGCAGCTTCTCCGAGTGCGAGGAATACCGCGGGATCAACGCGAACATGCACACGGTCGAGGCGCTGCTGGCCGCGGCCGACGTGACCGGGCAGCGGCGCTGGCTGGACCGTGCCGTCGGCATCGCGACCCGGGCGATCGATGAGTTCGCGCGCGCCAACGACTGGGCGCTGCCCGAGCACTTCGACGTGGAGTGGTCGCCGCTGCTGGACTACAACCGCGACGAGCCCGCCCACCCGTTCCGCCCCTACGGCGCCACGATCGGGCACTGGATCGAGTGGTCCCGCCTGGTGCTCCAGGCCCGCGCCTCGCTGATCGCACTGGACGGCGAAGCGCCGGAGTGGATGCTCGAGGCCGCGACCGCCCTGATGGAGAAGTCCGCTGCGGCCTTCGGCGCCGATGGGAAGCCCGGCTGGGTCTACACCGTGGACTGGGACGGCACGCCCGTCTCCTCCGAGCGCATGCACTGGGTGGCGGCGGAGGCCGTCGCCGCGGCCGCCGTGATGCACCGGGTCACCGGGGAGCGCGTCTGGGCCGAGCGCTACGAGCAGTGGTGGGAGTACATCTCCACCTACCTGCTCGATCCCGAGGAGGGCTCGTGGTTCCACGAGCTCGACCCCGAGAACGAGCCGCAGGGCGTGACCTGGCCGGGCAAGCCCGACATCTACCACGCGCTGCAGTGCGTGCTGATCCCGCGCCTGCCCCTCGCCCCGGCGCTGTCGGCAGCGCTGCGCGACGGGCTGCTGGACAGCGACCTCTGAGCAGGTCCCGCCGCTCATCACAGGACCTGCCCCCGGTGCAGCACCGGGGGCAGGTCCTGTCGACGGTCGGAGCTCAGCTCTGCTCGAGCCGGGCCGCGGCGGCCTCCATCCGCTCGATCTTCCCGTCGAGCTCGCCGCGGTCGTGGCCGGGCCGGATGTCGGCCTTGAGCACGAGCGAGACGCGGGAGCCGTAGCGGCCCGCCTCGTCGGTCGCGCGCTTGACGACCTCCATGACCTCGTCCCACTCCCCCTCGATCTCGGTGAACATCGAGGAGGTGCGGGTGGGCAGGCCGGAGTCGCGCACGACCCGCACCGCGGCGGCGACGGCGTCGTGCACGCTCGCGGCATCGGCCCCCTCCCCGAGATCGCGGGCGAGGGCCGGGTCGGAGGGGGCACCGGTGGGCTGGACGGAGAAGGCGACGATCATGCCGCCAGTCTCCCCCTCCCCCGAGGGCCGTGCAACGCGGGGCGGGGCCCGTCACGCGGCGCTCCCGTGCCCGGTCGACGGCGCTTCAGTAGCATCGACCAGGGCGTCCGCCGCTGCGGGCGCCTCCCCTCGACCAGAGCAAGGACCATGACTGCACATCGCCTCGGAATCGTCGGCTACGGGAACCTGGGACGCGGCGTGGAGCTCGCCGTCTCCCTCCAGGAGGACATGGAGCTGGTGGGCGTCTTCACGCGACGCGACCCGTCGACCCTGACCACCGCCCTCGAGGACACCGCGGTCCGCTCGATGGACGAGCTCCAGTCGATGGCCGGCGAGATCGACGTGCTCGTGCTCTGCGGCGGCTCGAAGTCGGATCTGCCCGAGCAGACCCCGCAGCTCGCCGCCCGCTTCACCGTCGTGGACAGCTTCGACACCCACGCCCGGATCCCCGAGCACTACGCGGCCGTGGACGCCGCGGCCCGCGAGGCCGGCACCACGGCGCTGATCTCCACCGGCTGGGACCCCGGCCTGTTCTCCCTCAACCGCCTCTTCGGCGAGGCGATCCTCGCCTCCGGCGACACCTACACCTTCTGGGGTCGCGGCCTGTCCCAGGGGCACTCCGATGCGGTGCGCCGCGTGGACGGGGTCGCCGGCGGCGTCCAGTACACGATCCCCTCCGAGGACGCGATCGCGCGGGTGCGCGCCGGGGAGCGGCCCGAGCTCAGCACCCGCGAGAAGCACGTGCGCGAGTGCTTCGTGGTGCTCGAGGAGGGCGCCGACGCCGAGGCGGTGCGCGAGGCGATCGTGACGATGCCGCACTACTTCGAGCCGTACGACACGACGGTGCATTTCATCACCGCCGAGGAGCTCGCCCGCGACCACCAGGGCGCACCCCACGGCGGCTTCGTGATCCGCTCCGGCGAGTCCTCTCCCGGCACGACGCAGACCATCGAGTACCGCCTGCAGGAGGAGTCGAACCCCGAGTTCACCGCGAGCGTGCTGGTCGCCTACGCCCGGGCCGCGGCGCGTCTGGCCGCCTCCGGCGAGCACGGCGCCCGCACCCCCTTCGACGTGGCGCCGGGCCTGCTCTCCCCGAAGTCGCCCGAGCAGCTGCGCGCCGAGCTGCTCTGAGCGGTGCCCCGCCGTGACCGCAGGAGGGCCCGGGCGGCAGGTGCCGCGCGGTCCCTCCGTCCGCGGGCTGCTGGGGCACATCACCCGGCGACGCCGAGCGCGGATCGCGTCCGCCGTCGTGGCGCTGTCTTGGCCGCTGTCGACGATGCAATGCGTCTCACACTCCTCCGGGCCGCTTCGGAGAGGAAAGCACCGCCCGGACCAGGTATGCTGATCTCTCGTTGCAGGCCGTCAGGTCGCACATGGTGGTCGTAGCTCAGTTGGTAGAGCTCCTGGTTGTGGTCCAGGCGGTCGCGGGTTCAAATCCCGTCGATCACCCCAAGAAACGCCCTGATGACAGGGCGTTTTTTCTTTGCCGTCACCCCGCGGACCGCATCGCGGACGACAACGCACCCCGCTGGAGCTCCGCGAGGCATCCACCTCTCGTCGGCGCGCCCACTCAGCGCGCGGCACCGCCGGGACGTCCGACTGGCGTGCGTCCACGTCGCACCCAGCCCGCTCTGGCAGGATCGACTGCCCGAGCCCGGACCGCGAGGAGAGTCGACGGATGGATGCAGCCCCTTCACCGCAGGAGCCCCCTGAGCACAGGGTCCGTGAGCTGGTCACGGCGCGCACCGGCGGGCATGTCCCGACCCCGGCGGAGCAGGAGGAGATCGCGGCGGGGCTGCGGCAGGTGTACGAGGAGTTCATCGCGCTGCGGATGCACTACCAGTTCGGCATCGACGAGGTGCTGACGAAGGTGGAGATCCTCCGCAAGGAGTTCGAGCAGATGCACGACTACTCCCCCATCGAGCACGTGCGCACCCGGCTGAAGTCGGTGGAGTCCCTGATGGAGAAGGCGCTGCGCACCGAGGGCGAGATGACGGTGCGCGCGATCCGCGAGCGGATCCACGACATCGCCGGCATCCGCATCACCACGAGCTTCGTCGCCGACGCCTACTGGATCGCGGACATCCTCGCCGCCCAGGGCGATCTCGAGGTGCTCACCGTCAAGGACTACATCGCCTCCCCCAAGCCCAACGGCTACCGCTCCCTGCACCTGATCGTGCAGGTGCCGGTCTATCTCTCCACCCATGTGGAGCAGGTGCCCGTCGAGCTGCAGATCCGCACGATCGCGATGGACTTCTGGGCCAGCACCGAGCACAAGCTCTCCTACAAGTACGAGAAGAACCTCCCGCCCGCGCTGCGGGCCGAGCTCGACGACGCGGCCCGGGTCGCGGACGAGCTCGACCAGCGGATGGAGCGGCTGCGCAGCGAGATCCGCCCGCAGGCCGCGCCCGGCGGGGGCAGCGGCCTGTTCCCCGGCAGGC
>NZ_KV788928.1:0-1799 GCF_001807385.1 Brachybacterium sp. HMSC06H03
CTGCACCGCTCCTGCGCGGAGCCGCGTCCGCCCCGTCCTCCGGGGCGGACGCGAGGCCGGCTCAGGCTCCGGTGAGCGCGCGGCGCATGTCCTCGGTGATCTGCTCGAGGTGCGCCGAGGCCGCACGGCGCACCTCGCCCAGCGCCGCCTCGTCGGCCCCGGCGGGGACCTCCTCGCGCACCTCGATGTAGCACTTGAGCTTGGGCTCCGTGCCGGAGGGGCGGACGATCACGCGCGCGTCGTCGGCGGTGGCGAGCAGCACCCCGTCGGTCGCCGGCAGGCCGGTGGTCTCCGCCGAGCCCTCGGCGAGGTCCTGCACCGTCGTGACCTCGGCGCCCGCCAGGGCTGCGGGCGGCTCGGCGCGCAGCCGCGCCATCATCACGTCCCGCTCGGCGAGCTCCGTGACCCGCAGCGAGAGCTGCGAGGTCGCGAACAGGCCGTGCTCCCGTGCGAGCTCGTCCAGGCGTCCGACGAGCGTGGTGCCGTCGGCGCGGGTGAGCGCCGCCATCTCGGCGACCATCAGCGCGGCGGAGAGGCCGTCCTTGTCTCGCACCACCTCGGGCAGCACGCAGTAGCCGATCGCCTCCTCGTAGCCGAAGACGATCCCCGGGGCGCGGGCGATCCACTTGAAGCCTGTCAGCGTCGTCGCGGCCTCGAGCCCCGCCGCCTGCGCGATCCGTCCCAGCCAGCGGCTGGAGACGACCGAGTTCGCGACCGTCCCCGCATAGCCGTGGCGGCGGATCAGGTGGTCGCCCAGTAGCACGCCGAGCTCGTCGCCCGTGAGCATCCGCCAGTCGCCGAGGTGCGGGTCGAGCACGGCGGCGGCGCAGCGATCCGCATCAGGGTCATTGGCGATGACCACGTCGGCCTCGAGGGTGCGGGCGAGCTCGAGGGCGAGGTCGATCGCGCCGGGCTCCTCAGGGTTCGGGAAGGCGACGGTGGGGAAGTCGGGGTCCGGATCGGCCTGCTTCGCGACCGGGTGCACCTCGGCGAAGCCGGTGCGGTGCAGGGCCGCGAGCGCCGTCTCGGTGCCCACGCCGTGCATCGCGGTGTGCACGATCCGCACCTGCCGCGGCCCCTCCGGATCCGGCAGCGCGCAGATCGCGGCGAGATAGTCCTCGCGCAGCTGCTCGCCGAGCACCTCCCAGCCCTCGGCGCGGGGGATCTCCCGCACGGGGCCGACGGCGGCGATGCGGGCGGCGATCTGCGCGTCCGAGGGCGGCACGATCTGCACGCCCTGTCCGTCGGGGGCGGAGGCGCGGCCGCCGAGGTAGACCTTGTAGCCGTTGTCCGCCGGCGGGTTGTGGGAGGCGGTGACCACGATCCCCGCATCGGCGCCGAGGTGGCGGACGGCGAAGGCGATCAGCGGGGTCGGGCCGTGCCGCTCCAGCAGATGCACGCGGCAGCCGGCCGCCGTCATGATCGCGGCGGAGGCGCGAGCGAAGTCCTCGGAGCGGTGCCGGGCGTCGAAGCCGATCACGACCAGCGGCTGCTCGAGGCCGAGATCGCCGGTGAGATGGTCGGCCAGGCCGCGCGCGGCGCGGGAGACCACGGCGAGGTTCATCCGGTGCGGTCCCGGGGCCATGCGGCCGCGCAGCCCGGCCGTGCCGAATTCCAGGTCGCCGGAGAAGGCGTCGCGGATCTCCTCGGCGGCCGCGGCATCGCCGGCATCCGCCTGCTCCAGGAGGTTCTCGAGCGCCGCCCGGGTGACGGGATCGGGGTCGTCGGCGATCCAGGCGGCGACCCGGGCACGCAGCTCGGCGTCCGGGCCGGGGGCGTCGCCGGCCGGACCG
This sequence comes from Brachybacterium sp. HMSC06H03, assembly GCF_001807385.1. Lineage (NCBI taxonomy): Bacteria > Bacillati > Actinomycetota > Actinomycetes > Micrococcales > Dermabacteraceae > Brachybacterium > Brachybacterium sp. HMSC06H03. The sequence goes on from NZ_KV788928.1 coordinate 1,794, forward strand.
GCGGCG
>NZ_KV788929.1:0-11833 GCF_001807385.1 Brachybacterium sp. HMSC06H03
TCCATCGGGGTGCTCACAAGGTAACGGGCATACGCTGGTGCCGACCGTGATGCCCCACCGTGAGGAGCCCTGATGCGCGCGATCCTGATCGACTCCGAGGGCGCGGCACCGCGCCTGCTGGAGGACGCCGACGAGTCCCTGCTGACCGGCGAGGTGGCGCTCGACGTGGAGTTCTCGTCGCTGAACTACAAGGACGCGATGGCCCTGGCCGGCAAGGGCATCGCCCGCGCCCACCCGCTCATCCCGGGCATCGACCTGGTCGGCACGGTGACGGAGTCCGCCGATGCCCGCTTCTCCCCCGGCGACGCCGTCGTCCTGAACGGCGACGGGATCGGCGAGTCCCGCCACGGCGGCTTCGCGACCCGTGCCCGCGTGCGGCCCGACGCGCTCGTCCATCTGCCCGACGCCCTCACCCCGCAGCGCGCCGCCGCGATCGGCACCGCCGGCTTCACCGCGATGCTCGCCGTGCTGCGCCTCGAGGACGCAGGCCTCACCCCGGCCGACGGGGACGTGCTGGTCACTGGCGCCTCCGGCGGCGCCGGCTCGGTCGCGATCACGCTGCTCGCCGGTCGTGGCCACCGCGTGATCGCCTCGACGGGCCGGGTAGAGGAGCACGGCGAGTACCTGCGCTCCCTCGGCGCCGCCGAGGTCGTGGACCGCCGCGAGCTGTCGGAGGAGGCGGGCCGTCCCCTGCAGTCGCAGCGCTTCGCCGCCGCGGTCGACGGGGTCGGTTCGACGACCCTCGCGAACGTTCTCGCGCAGACCTCCTGGGGAGGCACGGTCGCCGCCTTCGGCCTCGCGCAGGGACCGGACCTGCCCACGACGGTGCTGCCGTTCATCCTGCGCGGCGTCACCCTCGCCGGCATCAACTCCGTCGAGTGCCCGCTGCCGCTGCGCGAGCGGGCCTGGGCGGCGCTGGCGAGCGAGCTCGACCTGGCCCTGCTGGACTCGATGACGACCATCATCGGCCTCGCCGACGCGATCCCCGCTGCGCAGCAGGTGCTGGCCGGGCGGATCCGCGGCCGCACCGTCGTCGAGGTGGGACGATGACGGCGAGCCCGGACACGGAGAACCCGACGACCGAGAAGAGGACCATGCGCGCGATCACCATCGTCGGCGAGGGCGAGCTCGAGCTCGTCGAGCTGCCGGAACCCACTCCCGGCCCCGGCGAGGTGCTGGTCGACGTCGTCGCCGCGGGCGTGAACCGCGCCGATCTGGCGCAGGCCGCGGGCCAGTACCCGCCCCCGCCCGGCGCCTCCGAGCTGCCGGGCCTCGAGGTCTCCGGCCGACGCCGCGACACCGGCGAGGAGGTCGTCGCCCTGCTCGCCGGCGGCGGCTACGCCGAGGTCGTCGCCGTGCCGGAGGGCCAGCTGCTGCCGGCCCCGGAGGGCATGGGCCTGATCGACGCGGCCGGGGTGGTCGAGGCCGCCGCGACGGTCGTCTCGAACCTGGTGCTCGAGGCGGGGATGCGCGAGGGCGAGACGGTCCTGGTCCACGGCGGCACGGGCGGCATCGGCACGGTCGCCATCCAGCTCGCGAAGGGCATGGACGCCCGTGTGCTCACCACCGTCGGCAGCGACGACGCCCTGCCGATCGTCGCCCAGCTCGGCGCCGACCAGGCGTGGAACCGCCGGATCATCGACCTGCCCGACGCGGTGCGCGAGGCGGGCGGCACGGACGTCATCCTGGACGTCGTCGGCGGCTCGGCGCTGGCCGACAACGTCGCGATGCTCAACGAGGGCGGTCGCCTGGTGATCATCGGGACGCTCGGCGGTGCGAGCGGCGAGCTGCCGATCGGGCAGCTGATGGCCAAGCGGGCCCGCGTGATCGGCTCGACGCTGCGGTCACGCCCCGTGGAGAACAAGGCGGCGATCCTCGAGGCGACCCGCTACCTGGTCTGGCCGCTGCTGGCCTCCGGGGAGCTGCAGGTCCCGATCCACGAGCGGCTCCCGCTGACCGAGGCCGCTCGCGCCCACGAGATCCTCCGCACCGGAGGCCACCTGGGCAAGGTCATCCTGGAGGTCGAGAAGTCGGCCGACGGGCATCGTCGGGGGCGACGCCGCCGCAGCGCATGAGCGATCAGCTCACGACCCGACTCCTCGTCGCCGCAGGCCTTACGCTCGTCGGCGTCTTCTGCCTCGCCTACACGGCCTGGGCCCGGCGCGGCCACTCCGAGCGAGCTCGGGCCTGGATGGGCAGCGAGTTCGGCGAACGCCTGCGCGACGAGCGCTGGGCGGTGCTCGGCGCACCGATGTTCGGCGTCATGTGCCTGTGCTTCGCTGCCTTCATGCTGCCGGTGGTAGGGATCTACCTCGGCCTCGTCACACTGCCGCTGGCCGCACTGTCCTTCGTCCTCTTCCTGGGGGCGATGATGTACTTCATCCCGCTCCCCGACCTTTTCTACCCCCGCTGGGCCCGCCCGATCCGTCACGCCAACGAGCAGGCCGTCAAGGACTCCGAGGCCTGGCTCCGCGCGTACCGTCGTCGTCAGCGCTGAAAGCGCTCCAGCACCAGCACGGTCCCGTCCTCGTAGATCGACTCGGTGACCACGTCGGCGACGTCCTTCACGCCCTGCGGCGCCTGCCCCATCGCGACCCCGACCTCGGCCCAGGTGAGCATCTCGGTGTCGTTGAAGCCGTCGCCGACGGCGACGGTCGCCCGCCGCTCGATGCCGAGCCGGTCGCGGATCACCTCGAGGGCGCTGGCCTTGGAGATGCCGGGCGCGGCCATGTCCAGCCAGGCCGTCCACCCGATCGAGTACTCGACGCCGTGCACCCCGGACTCGGCGATGACCTTCGAGAACTCCTGCGGGGAGAGATCGGGGACGTGGACGACCACGCGCACCGCCTCCAGCTCCATCAGGTCGTCGAGCGCGGTCTCGGTCGCCTCGACGCCGAAGCTCGCGTCCTGGAAGCCGGTGGTCGAGTGGAAGCCGCCGTCGGCCGTCTCGACCGCGTAGTGGGCGTCCGGCGCGACCTCGCGCAGGGTGCGCAGGGCATGCCCGGGCTGGAAGGAGCGGGTGTCGACGATGCGGTGCCCGCCCTCGGCCTCCGGGTCCATCTCGACGGTCACCGCGCCGTTGGAGCAGACCGCGTAGCCGCGCGTGATCCCGGCGGCCTCGACGATCGGCAGGGTCGCGCCGAGGGAGCGGCCGGTGGCGATGACGACGGTGTGCGTGCTCGCGGCGCCGCGCAGCGCGTCCCGCATCTCCGGGGTCATCCGCCCGTCGTGGTCGACGAGGGTGCCGTCGACGTCCAGGCCGATCAGCAGCGCCTTCCCGTCGAGCCGGTCGAGGTGCTCGGCCAGGCGCTCCCGCGCGGCGGTCCGGTCGGTGGTCGTGAGGGAGGCGCCCATGCGCGGCAGTGTGCCATCGGCCGCCGACGAACGGGTGAACCGACGGTGACGAAGAGCCTCGCGCAGTCGCTTCAGGGGTCGGGGGAAGGGCATCTCAGGCAGCGCCGCCCGAGACCTCGAAGACCTCGCGCCCGCCAAGATAGGGCCGCAGCCCCTCCGGCACGACGACGGAGCCGTCGGCCTGCTGGTGGTTCTCGAGGATCGCGGCGATGAAGCGGGTGGTGCCGAGCGTGCCGTTGAGGGTGGCGACGGGGCGCAGGCCGTCCTCGGTGCGCTCGCGGATGTTCAGCCGACGGGCCTGGAACTGGGTGGTGTTCGAGGTGGAGGTCAGCTCGCGGTAGGTGTTCTGGCTGGGCATCCACGCCTCGCAGTCGTACTTGCGGGCGGCGGAGGTGCCGAGGTCGCCGGCGGCGGTGTCGATGATGCGGTAGGGCACGTCGATCCGCGCCATCATCTCCCGCTCCCAGTCCAGCAGCCGCTCGTGCTCCTCGTAGGAGTCCTCGATGCGGCAGTAGGAGAACATCTCGACCTTGTGGAACTGGTGCACGCGGATGATGCCGCGGGTGTCCTTGCCGTAGCTGCCGGCCTCGCGGCGGTAGCAGGCGCTCCAGCCGGCGTAGCGGATCGGGCCGCCGGAGAGGTCGAGGATCTCGTCCTTGTGGTAGCTCGCCAGCGCCACCTCGGAGGTGCCGACGAGGTAGAGGTCGTCGCCCTTGTCGAGGTGGTACACCTCGTCGGCGTGCTCGCCGAGGAAGCCGGTGCCCTCCATCGCCTCGGGCAGCACCAGGGTGGGGGTGATCATCGGGGTGAACCCGGCCTTCGTGGCCTGGTCGATCGCGGAGTTCAGGATCGCGAGCTCGAGCTGGGCGCCGACGCCGGTGAGGAAGTAGAAGCGGGCGCCGGAGACCTTCGCGCCGCGGGCCATGTCGATCGCCTTCAGGCCCTCGGCGATCTCGAGGTGGTCCTTGATCTCGACGTCGAAGCTCGGGATCTCGCCGACGGTCTCGCGGACGACGAAGTCCTCCTCGAGGCCCTCAGGGGCGCCCTCGGCGAGGTTCGGGATCTCGCGCAGGGCCGCGTCGCGGACGGCGAGCGCCTCGCCGGACTCGGCCTCGAGCCGCTTCACGTCGGCGGCGAGCTGCTTGACCTCGGCCAGCAGCGCCTGCTTCTCCTCGCCCTTGGCCTGGGAGACCTTCTTGCCGAAGGCCTTCTGCTCGGCGCGCGCGGACTCGAAGGCGGAGGTGGCCTCGCGCCAGCGGGAGTCGGCCTCGAGCACCGCATCGACGGTGGAGGCGTCGCGCCTCCGGGCCCGCTGGGCCGCTCGGACGACGTCGGGATTCTCTCGCAGGAGCCGCAGATCGATCATTGCTCCAGGGTACCTGCGTGCGCGGGCCTATCGCGGCGGGGCCGCGCCGCTACTGTGGGCACATGGATCTGACCCTGCTGCTGCTGAGCATCGCCTCGGTGGTCACCACGATCATCGCCGTCGTCCTGCTGGTCGTGGTGCTTCGACGCCTCGGCCGGCACCGCCGTGAGCTCTCCGCACTGAAGTCCGAGAGCGCAGCCCGGGCCGAGGCGCACGAGAATCCGGACGACGGCGAGGACCCGCACGACCCGGAGCGTCTGCGCCGCATCGCCGTGGTCCTGAACCCCTCGAAGTTCGAGGGCACCGACGACTTCCGCCGACGGATCTCCGAGGTCGTCGAGCGGGTCGAGGGCGCGGAGGTCGAGTTCTACGAGACCACGATCGACGATCCCGGTCGCGGACAGACCGAGCAGGCGGTCGCCGACGGCGCGGATCTGGTCATGGCCGCGGGCGGCGACGGGACCGTGCGCATGGTCGCCTCCGTCCTCGCCGGCACCGAGACGCGCATGGGCATCATCCCCTCCGGCACCGGCAACCTCCTGGCCCGCAACGTCGACATCCCCCTGGAGGACCCGGCCGCGGCGATGGTCGCGGCGCTGACCGGCAAGGACCACCAGGTCGACGTCGGCTGGCTGCGCTATGGGGACTCCCCCGCGACGGCGCAGTCCGCGCCGAAGCAGATCTTCCTGGTGATCGCGGGCTTCGGCGCCGACGCCGAGATGATCGGCTACACCGACCCGCGGATGAAGAAGCGCATCGGCTGGGTCGCCTACGTCTTCGGCGGGGTCCGCACGATCCTCGGCCGCTCGGTCGACGTCGTCGTCGAGCTGCCCGACCACACCCGCCACGCCCACAAGGCCCGCACCGTGCTGCTGGGCAACGTCGGCAAGCTCCCCGGCGGCTTCGTGCTGATGCCGGATGCGACGATCGACAACGGCCGCCTCGAGGTGGTCGTCGCCGGCTGGCGCGGCGCGGCGGGCTTCAGCCAGGTCGCCACCCAGGTGATCAACCCGAAGCTGGTCCCGAAGGTGGGGCCGAAGCTCTCCACGATGGAGCGCTACCTGACCACCGGCATCCGCGTGACGACGGCGAAGGCGCAGCCCGTCCAGCTCGACGGGGACACCGACATCGAGGCGACGCACCTGATCGCGACCGTCGATCCCGGCGTGCTGCGACTGCGGGTCCCGGAGAGCACGGACCCCTCGAAGCCCTGAGCTCAGGCGTCGGGGTCCTCGAGATGCGTGCCCCACTCGTCGTCCCAGAGGAGCCGCGTGCGCGGACCCCACCAGGCCCCTGCCCCGTACGCCAGGTTCTCGAAGGGCAGCGGCACGCCTCGCACGGCGACGCCGTCCCGGTGGAAGACGTAGAGGATCTCCTGCGTGGTGTAGTGCTCGCCGGGCTCGACGATCATCCCGGGCTCCTCGTTGATCTTCTCCCCCGGCGTCCCGATCGTGTAGACGGTGAAGCGGTCCCAGGCGAACTCGTCGCCGATGGCCGCGGCGACGTCACGCGGCTCGCGATCCTCGTCGACCGCCATGACGGCATCGACGAGTCCGGAGCTCACGGCCACTTCGATCTCCCGTCGTCGGCGCCCGCGCAGGAGCCCGCAACCGCCGAGGACCAGTCCGAGACCGGCCGCTGCCGCGGTCACGCCGAAGGCTCGACGCGAACGGATCCGAGCCTCCACGCCTCTCACTCCCGCAGCTTGCCGCTGCGGGCGAGCTCGGGGTCGGTGCAGGAGGAGAGGTCGAAGCAGCAGGGGCGGCGAGAGCCGTTGCGGAGCTTGTCGATGGAGACGTCGACCCTCTTCGCGCGGGTGCTCTCGCTGCGGGTCGCACCGATCCAGCGCACCCACTCCCAGCGCGCCATCGGGGTGAGCGACGGCCAGGTCTCCGCGAGATCGCCTGCGTCCTCGAGCGCGGCGGCGAGGTCCGCGGGGACCTCCGGCTCGGGCCAGTCCTTCGTGGTGGTGAGGGTGAACTCGACCGAGCTTCCCTCGCTCGCCTCGAGAGCATCGACGAGCTCCGCGTCGAGGTCGATCCAGTGCCCCTTGCGCCCGTCGGGTTCGACGACGGTGTCACGCTCCTGACCGCCGATCACGGCATGGACGGCGACCTGCCCGCGGGAGGGCAGCTGCGCGCTCGCCTCCTGCGGCAGCGGCAGGATCAGCCGCTCGTCGATCGCACGCACCTGGGCGGTGCCGGTGACGGTGACGGGTGTCTTCGGGGCCATCTCAGATCTCCGTGGTCGGGTCGGCGGGGGTGATCATGCCGCTCAGGCGCTCGAGCCAGTCGTGCGCCTCGTCGTAGGCGTGGTCGGCGAAGTCCTCGCGCACCTCGGGCTGCTCGCCGTCGACCCGCGGGTAGGAGCCGAGGTAGTGCACCACCGGGCAGAGCCGGTGCAGGGAGCGCAGCGCCGCAGAGACCCGCCGGTCCTCGATGTGCCCCTCGAGGTCGAGGGAGAAGGAGTACCGGCCCAGGAAGTCGCCGACGGGCCGGGACTCGATGCGGGACATGTTCACGCCGTTGGAGCCGAGGATCTCGAGCGCCTCGAGCAGGGCGCCGGAGCGGTTGTGCGGCAGCTGGATCACGACGGTGGTCTTGTCGGAGCCGGTGCGGGCGGGGATCCGGCCCTCGCGGGTGACGAGCACGAAGCGGGTGATCGCGCCGGCGTGGTCCTCGATCCTCTCGGCGAGGACGGTGAGGCCGAAGTGCTCCGCCGCCAGCGGCGAGCAGACCGCGGCGCGGCCCCAGGCCTCGTCCTCGCTCATGCTCGCGAGGTCGCGGGCCGCGGCGGCGGTCGAGGAGGCGGCGGCGATGTGCGCGCCAGGAACGTTGGTGCGCAGCCATTCCTGCACCTGCGCCTGGGCGTGCGGGTGGGAGGAGACGGTGGTCAGCTGCTCGAGCGCGGTCTGCTCGCGGGCGGCGAGCACGAAGGTGATCTGCACGGTCTGCTCGGCGACGATCGTGATGGAGTCGGTCGCGGCGAGCACGTCGAGGGTCCCGGAGACGCCCCCCTCGACGGAGTTCTCGATCGGGGCCATGAGCGCGTCGATGTCCCCGGCGATCAGGTCGGTGGTGGCGGTGGCGACCGAGGCGAAGGGCACCAGCTCGGGCTCGGTGGCCCGGAACTCCTCGGGGATCTCCGTGAGCGCCTGGAGGAGTGCCTGGTGGGTGAAGGTCGTCTCGGGACCGAGGAATCCGTACCGCATGGGGGAAGGGTACTCGGGTGCCGAGCTGGGCAGAGACGGGCAGAGCAGCCCCCCGTCTCAGAACGGCGGGCCCTGCTCCCAGTACGCGCGGCTCTCGTCCTCGGGGTCGGGCGGTGGGTCGTGCAGGGGGTCCGCCGGTCCCCATTCCTGCATGATCCGGTCGATCTCGCCGTTCGCCTGCATCTGGTCGAGGTCCCGGTGCCAGCAGAACTCCTCCCACGACTCCATGAGCGCCTTGGCGTGATGGGGCGCGGCGAGGTCACCGCGTGGTGCGACCCAGGTGGTGATCAGGGCCGGGGAGCCGACCGTCCAGGTGGTGGCGCCGTCGGGCTCCCGCACGGGATCGATGCGACCGGCGGTCTTGAGATCGTGGTGCCTCCAGTCGAGGCGGTGGAGGTTGTGGAGGCTGGTCGGTCCGCCGCGGGCGGGATCTGCGTGGTCGAACTCCTCGATGTGGTCGTTCTCGGCGTCGTCGGTGGTGGTGTGCGTGCAGCAGGGCGCGGCGCATCGCGGGTGCAGGAGCCGCAGATGCTCCACCTGCTCGGCGGAGGGGCGGTAGCGCTCGGCGGGCAGCAGGAGGAATCCGCCGTCCGCGGGGTCGGCGAGGACGCGGTGCCAGACGGGTTCGGCGGCGGCGAGGTCGCGGGCCATCTGCGCGGGCAGCGGATGGATCCCGTCGTACAGGGCCGGGGTGTCGCTGAGGCCCATCAGGGTGAGCACGGGGACGACGACGTTCACGCGGTGCCGCGGCGCGGGGATCTCGACCCCGCCGGTGTCGAGCTCGGTGCGCAGGAGGATCGCATAGCGCAGCGCCGCCTGGCTCGTGGCCTTACCGTCGCGAGCCACGTCCCCGTCGAGGTCGAAGGGGATCGGCTCGCCTGCCTCGAGGGCGCGGCGCTGGCGCGCCTGGACCGTCTTCGCGGAGCGGTCCAGGCGCCGGGCGAGATCGAGAATCTCGGGGATCGGGCCGGTGATGCGCAGGCAGGCGGTGCCGTCGTCGTGCAGTGAGTTCTCGAGGGACACGTCGCGCAGCGACTCGGGCCGCGGGGCGCTCATCTCGCGGTCGAACCAGGAGCGCAGCTGGCGCAGCTCGTCACGGAAGCGGTCCGCAGGCACAGAGGCGAGATCCCAGGAGGCGACGATCTCGTCGACCTGGGCGCGCTGGACGGCGGTGAGGTCGCGGACCGCCTTCAGCATGCGCGTGTGCCATTCGACGGGCATGTCCCCGGCGGCGAGTCGTTCGAAGGTCGCAGGCATCTCGGTGACGGCGGTGTGCGCGTCCGCGATCCGATAGGAGGCGATCGCGGTGGTGGTGCGGGTCGCGATCGCGACGGCGAGGCTGCGCTCCTCGCGGTCGTCGTCGAGGTCGGGGTGCTCGTGGTCGATCCAGAAGGGGGCGAGGTCGGCGAGCCGGCGCGCGTGGCGCCTGGAGTCCTCCCGCTCCTCCTCGAGCAGGCGCGCGATGGTGCGAGCGTCGGCGCCGGGCTCGACGCCGCCGCGGCGCAGGAGGGAGTCCTCGGTGAGCCGTGCCCGTGCCCGCACGCGGGCACGGGGAGGGGCCGTCGCGGTGCGCGGCACAGGGCCGCGTGAGGCGGGAGCGCGGGAGGCCGACGGCCCGGCCGACGAGCTGCGCGAGGACCGCGCAGAGGCGGGAGACGGCACGGAGCGGTGGTCCATCGTGGTCATCGCCCCCACCTCCTCGTGGACTCGTCGTCGATGCCGCCGTGCTGGGTGTTCCAGCTGGTCATCAGCCTACGGACCCACCCTGACATTCGAAGTGCGCGACCGCCACAGGCCGACGGGAGATGTGGAAGCGTGCGGGATGTGGAGGAGAGGTCGAAGCGCTGACCGAGGTCATCTCTCCCGCAGCTCCAGCACCCAGCGCTGCGCCCGACAGGTGCCGCCAGCGGGGTGCGGGACGAGCTCGCCCGTCGGCCGGGCGCCGAGAGTGCGGGCGACGCTCTGCGAGGCGGTGTTGTCCGGGGCGATCAGGAGCACGGCCTCCCGCAGCGCCGTGCCGCGGGCCGGCGGGAGATCCCGTGCCCGCTCGACGAGCGCCGACGCGAGCGGGACGCCGAGACCGCGCCCCCGGGCACCGGCGAGCAGCCAGTAGGTCAGCGCCACCTGGCCCGGTGCGAGCCCTGGCGCGAGCCGGTTCAGCCCTCCCCCGCCGAGCAGCCGGCCGCTGCCCCCCTCGAGCGCGGCGAACTCGACCACCGGGCCGTCCTCGCGCCAGCGCGCGCAGCGGGCGAGGAACTCCTCGAGGCGCTCCCGGTCCCAGGGGCGGCCGACGATCTCCCTGGCCAGCGCCTCGTCCTGGCCGGTGAGGATCTCCTCGCCATGCCCCGGGCCCAGGCGCTCGAGGCGGATCCTCACGCCGCGCGGCTCGACGACCGACTCCTGGACCGCCTCACTGCCCGGCCGCGCTCTCCCCCGCGAGCACCGCCCGCACGGTCGCGAGGATCTTGACGTCGCGGGCGCCGCGGGTGCGGGCCTCGGCGACGGGGCCGGCGAACAGGGAGAGCAGCGCCGGATCGACGGGTCCGCCGTCCTCGCGCTCGGCGGTCTCGACCTCCCGGCGGGCGTTCTCCACTGCGCCGGGAGCGATCGTCGTGCCCGCGCCGCGGCGGGTGACGATGATCTGAGCCTCCTCGAGCATCTTGTAGGCGCGGGCGACGGTGCCGGCGGCAAGGCCGAGGTCCTCGGCATGCGCCCGGATGGCGGGGAGGCGGTCGCCGGGCCTGAGCTCGCCGCCGCGCACCTGTTCGACGATCTCGCGGCGGACCTGCTCGTACGGGGGCTGAGGTGAGGGCATGAGGACACGATAGGCGGAGGGCGTGGAGGCCTCGTGCACGTCACGGCCGGTGTCGAGGACCGCCCCGTAGCATCGGGGCGTGCCCGCCTCCCCTGCCCGCTCCGCCTCCCTGACCCTCGCCCGCACACTCCGGGTGATGCTGCCCGCGCTCCTCGCCGCGCTCGCGCTGCTGCCGGGCGCCTCCGCACGGGCCGACGGCGGCGCGGAGGCCGACGCACCCGTGCGCCTGGTGATCGCGACCGCGGGCCTGACCTGGGAGGACATCGACGCGGAGAGCACGCCGACGCTGCAGTGCCTCGCGGACCGCTCCGGCGTGGGCGCCATGAACACCACCTCCACCACCGTCGTCTCCACGAAGCGGCAGGGACTCGAGACGCTGCACACCGGCTACCGGGGCCTGGCCGAGAAGGCGCCGCGCACCAGCGGCATCCCCACCCCGCCGACGGACCAGTGGGAGCAGCTGCCGGGAGAGGTGACCGAGACCGACGACCCCGCCGCCGTCGCCGGCGCGCTCCAGGAAGGGGACGTGGTCGAGCTGATCGCCCCGTCGGTCCCCGACCACGACGACCCCTCGCGCGAGCAGGCGCTCACGGAGCTCGACGGCGCCGTCGCCGCGGCGCTCGAGGACCTCGGCGGCTGCGAGGCCGCGGACCTGCCGCGCACCCTGCTGGTCTCCGTCGCCGCGACCGACCCCGAGCATCCCGAGGAGGTCGAGCGCACCGGCGCGGTCGCCTCCCGCACCGTCGGCCTGCAGGTCGCGATGGACACCGCCCTGCCCGGCCAGGCCCTCACCTCCGGCGCCACCAAGCAGACCGGCGTCGTGATGATCACCGACGTGGTCGCGACCGTGCTCTCCTCCCACGACGCGAGCGCCGACGGGCTGATCCCCGGCCAGCCCTTCCGCGGCACCGACAGCGACGACGCGCAGCAGCTCGCCTGGGACCGCTCCGAGGCGGCCCGGCTGGTGGATGCCGCGACCGTCCCCGCGCTCGGGTCCTGGCTCGTCCTCGGCGTGATCGGCCTCGTGATCGTGCTGGTCCCGGCGCTCGCCCGGCGCCGGCGCCTCGCCGCCGTCGGCCGGGCGCTC
>NZ_KV788930.1:0-1712 GCF_001807385.1 Brachybacterium sp. HMSC06H03
CCCGCCTGACACTCGCAGACGACGATGGCCACCAATATTGGTGATGCTCCTTAGAAAGGAGGTGATCCAGCCGCACCTTCCGGTACGGCTACCTTGTTACGACTTAGTCCCAATCACCGATCCCACCTTCGACAGCTCCCTCACGAGGATGGGCCACTGGCTTCGGGTGTTACCGACTTTCGTGACTTGACGGGCGGTGTGTACAAGGCCCGGGAACGTATTCACCGCAGCGTTGCTGATCTGCGATTACTAGCGACTCCGACTTCATGGGGTCGAGTTGCAGACCCCAATCCGAACTGAGGCCGGCTTTTTGGGATTCGCTCCACCTCACAGTTTCGCAACCCATTGTACCGACCATTGTAGCATGCTTGAAGCCCAAGACATAAGGGGCATGATGATTTGACGTCGTCCCCACCTTCCTCCGAGTTGACCCCGGCAGTCTCCTATGAGTCCCCACCATCACGTGCTGGCAACATAGAACGAGGGTTGCGCTCGTTGCGGGACTTAACCCAACATCTCACGACACGAGCTGACGACAACCATGCACCACCTGTGCACCAGTCCAAAGAAAGCCACATCTCTGCAGCCGTCCAGTGCATGTCAAGCCTTGGTAAGGTTCTTCGCGTTGCATCGAATTAATCAGCATGCTCCGCCGCTTGTGCGGGCCCCCGTCAATTCCTTTGAGTTTTAGCCTTGCGGCCGTACTCCCCAGGCGGGGCACTTAATGCGTTAGCTACGGCGCGGAAAACGTGGAATGTCCCCCACACCTAGTGCCCAACGTTTACGGCATGGACTACCAGGGTATCTAATCCTGTTCGCTACCCATGCTTTCGCTTCTCAGTGTCAGTAATGGCCCAGAGACCTGCCTTCGCCATCGGTGTTCTTCCTGATATCTGCGCATTTCACCGCTACACCAGGAGTTCCAGTCTCCCCTACCACACTCTAGCCTGCCCGTACCCACCGCACGCCCGAGGTTGAGCCTCGGGTTTTCACGGCAGACGCGACAAGCCACCTACAAGCTCTTTACGCCCAATAATTCCGGACAACGCTTGCGCCCTACGTATTACCGCGGCTGCTGGCACGTAGTTAGCCGGCGCTTCTTCTGCAGGTACCGTCACTCTCGCTTCTTCCCTACTGAAAGGGGTTTACAACCCGAAGGCCGTCATCCCCCACGCGGCGTCGCTGCATCAGGCTTTCGCCCATTGTGCAATATTCCCCACTGCTGCCTCCCGTAGGAGTCTGGGCCGTGTCTCAGTCCCAGTGTGGCCGGTCGCCCTCTCAGGCCGGCTACCCGTCATCGTCTTGGTGAGCCATCACCTCACCAACAAACTGATAGGCCGCGAGTCCATCCCCCACCGATAAATCTTTCCAACACCCACCATGCGATGAGTGCTCATATCCGGTATTAGCCACGATTTCCCGAGGTTATCCCGAAGTGGAGGGCAGGTTACTCACGTGTTACTCACCCGTTCGCCACTAATCAGGCGGTGCAAGCACCACCGTCATCGTTCGACTTGCATGTGTTAAGCACGCCGCCAGCGTTCGTCCTGAGCCAGGATCAAACTCTCCATGAAAATCATGAAAAACTATAAACCTGACAAAATAAACAAACAACCAGCATTAAACTGCTGTATCATCCGTTATAATCTGCCATTCAAAATAATGGCATCGATAAACAGACACGCTATTGAGATATCAAGCAACACGCGCAC
>NZ_KV788931.1:0-12571 GCF_001807385.1 Brachybacterium sp. HMSC06H03
CGGCGGCGGGCACCGGGCGGGGCCGTCCCGGGCGGACGGGCGGGCCGGCTGCTCGCCCCGCTGCGTGACCCGGGCCTGCTGGCGCTGCTGGCCTGCGCTTTCCTGCTGATGGGCGGCTTCGTCGCGGTCTACAACTATCTCGCCTTCCACCTCAGCGGTCCGCCCTACCTGCTGCCCGCCTCGCTGATCGGGCTGATGTTCCTCGCCTACCTGGGCGGCACCGCCTCGTCCCCGCTCGCGGGCCGGCTCGCGTCCCGGCACGGGCGCCTGCCCGTGATGCTGGGCGCGATGGCGGTGATGCTGCTGGGCCTGCTGCTGACGCTCGCCGCTCCCCTGCCGGTGCTGATCCTGGGCCTGGTGCTGATGACGGCGGGCTTCTTCGGCGCGCACTCGGTCGCCAGCGGCTGGGCGGGCACTCGCGTGCCCGGCGCACGGTCCCAGGCGACGGGGCTGTACAACCTCGCCTACTACGCGGGCTCGAGCGTGCTCGGCTGGGCGCTCGGCTTCGTGCTCGCCGGGGCCGGCTGGGGCGGGGTCGTCGCCGCAGTGGGCGCGGCGGTGGTGCTCGCGGGCCTCGTCTCCGCGGCGCTGCTGCGCGACGAGGACCGTCCCGTCGCGTCGGCCGGGAGCGCCTGAGCCCCCGCCCGCGGCGCCGTGGCCCCGCGGTCCGGGGTCGGGGCGCCGACGTCACCGCCCCGGGCGCGCCCGCCGCGGCTCAGTACACGAGAGAGAACACCCACACGGCGAGGGTCATGGTCGTGGCGGAGATCAGCACGATGCCGATCAGGTTCAGCCACAGCCCGGCCGCCGCCATCTGCGGGATCCGCACGTAGCCGGAGCCGTAGGCGATGGCGTTCGGCGGCGTTGCGACCGGCAGCATGAACGCGCAGGTAGCGGCCAGCGCCACCGGGATCGCCAGCAGCATCGGGTCCACGCCGATGCCGACGGCGACCGCGGTCGCGACCGGGAGGAAGGTCGCGGCGGTGGCGGTGTTCGAGGTGAGCTCGGTGAGGAAGAGGATCCCCGCGGCGACGAGCGCGACGATCAGCACCACGGGCAGGCCGCCGATCCCGGCGGTGACCTCGCCGATCCACTCGGTCAGGCCCGAGGAGCTGAACTGGGCGCTGAGCGCGAGACCGCCGCCGAACAGCAGCAGCACGCCCCAGGGCAGCTTCACCGCCGCGTCCCAGTCCAGCAGGCGCACCCCGCGGGCGGCGCCGGCGGGTAGCACGAACAGCAGCAGCGCGACGATCATGGCGATGCCCGCATCGCCGATGGGCGGGTCGCCGGCCCCGGTGATCTGCCAGATCAGGGGGATGAACACCCAGCTCAGCGCCGCGAGCACGAACACGGACAGCACGCGCACCTCGCCGGAGGAGATCCTCCCGAGTCCGCGTCGCTCCTCGCGGATCAGCTCCGCACCGCCGGGGATCTCGGAGATCTCGGGCGTGAACACGACCTTGGTGAGCAGCAGCCAGGCGATCAGCAGGAACACCACCGCGATCGGGGCGCCGACGACCATCCAGCGGCCGAAGCCGATCGTCACCCCGAACTCCTGGCTCATGTGGGCGGCGAGCAGGGCGTTGGGCGGGGTGCCGATGATGGTGGCGAGGGAGCCGATCGAGGCGGCGTAGGCGATGCCGAGCATCAGGGCGGTGCCGAAGTTGGAGCGCACAGCGGAGCTGGCGGTGCCGGCCGATCCCTCGGTCTCGAGGTCGGGGTCGACGCCCTCCCCCGGCTCCTCGCCCTTGCGGGCGGCGTCCTCGAGCCGCAGCCGGTTCACGAGCACCAGCACGGAGACGCCGATGGGCAGCATCATCACGGCGGTGGCGGTGTTCGAGACCCACATGGAGATGAATCCGGTGGCGATCATGAAGCCGAGGATCAGCAAGGCGGGGCTGGTGCCGATGGCGCCGACGATCGCCAGCGCGATGCGCTTGTGGAGGTTCCAGCGCTGCATGGCCAGGGCGAGCATGAACCCGCCCATGAACAGGAAGATGATGTTGTTGCCGTAGGAGGCGCCGACGTCGTCGAAGCCCACCTCGGGGTTCAGCACCGGGAACACCACCAGCGGGACCAGCGCGGTGGCGGGGATCGGCAGCGCCTCGGTCATCCACCACACGGCCATCAGCACCGCGGTCGCGGCGGTCAGCTTCGCGGCATGGGGGACGTCCGCGGGCATGACGAGGTAGATCAGGAGCGCGGCGACCAGGCCGACGGCGAGGCCGAGGCGGCGCACCAGCAGCGTCCGGTGGGTCTCGGCCGGGGCGCGCTCACCCTCGGAGACGTCCGAGCGTCCCTGCTGCGCGGTGCGCTTTTCGGGGTCGGCGGCGGGGTCCGGGGCGGGGTGGTCGGACGTCGGGGAGGCGTTCGAGGCCATGGTGGGGGTCCCTTCAGCGCATCGTCGCGGCGGCAGGCGGTGACCCAGAACACTAGCGGATCGTTCAGAACACGTCCGGCGGATCGAGGCGGACGCGCAGGGAGCCCCGGTCCTTGCGGGCGCTGCGGGCCGCGACGCCGGAGCGCAGCGCGGCGGCGAGCTCGCGGGAGCGGCGCGGCTCGATCCGCAGCACCGCACGGGCGCGTCCGGCCTGGTCGGGGCCCTCGAGGTCCACGGGACCGAGCACCTCGGTCCCGTCCGGCAGCTCGGTCGTCTCGAGGAAGCCGCGGCAGGCCTCCCGCTCCCCCACCACCTCGGCGACACGCCGGAACGGGGGCAGGTCCAGCTCGTGCCGGTCCTCCAGCACCCGGTCCAGGAACAGCGCGGAGCGGTGGGCGACGA
Source organism: Brachybacterium sp. HMSC06H03 (assembly GCF_001807385.1). NCBI lineage: Bacteria > Bacillati > Actinomycetota > Actinomycetes > Micrococcales > Dermabacteraceae > Brachybacterium > Brachybacterium sp. HMSC06H03. The sequence continues at coordinate 2,783 of NZ_KV788931.1, forward strand.
GGTCGCGGATGGCGGGGAGGGTCGAGGTGCCGACGACGAGCACCTCGCCGCCCTCTTCCGCGGTGCGGACCAGGGAGATGGCGCCGCGCCAGCGGCGGACGGCCTCGACGTCGGCGTCGAAGGCGGCGCGGCCCAGCATCGCGTCGGCGTCGAGCAGCAGGCAGGCGCTGTACCGGCCGGGCGGGGCGGGCTCGGCGCCGGGAGTCGCCACCACGATCCCGTGCTCGGGCACGGCCTCGTCCTCGAGCGGGCCGTGGGCGCCGCCGGCGACCTTCAGCGGCGCGTCGGGGAAGGCGCGGTGGAGCTCCTCGGCGGTGCGCGTGGAGCCGATCACCATGGCGCGCACGTGGGTGCGGTCGCACTCGGGGCAGCGGTAGCCGTCCTCCCGTCGGCCGCAGACGGTGCAGTGCAGGGGCCCGTTCCGGCCGCGCTGCGACAGGGGCGCCGCGCACTCGGGGCAGCGGGCGCGGGTGCCGCAGAAGGTGCAGGCGATCGCGGGGGCGTAGCCGGTGCGCGGCACCTGGACGAGCACGGCCCCGGTCCTGAGGCCGTTGCGCAGCACGCGCATCGCCTCCTGCGGGAGGCGGGAGCGGCCGGAGGGGCCCTCGCGGTCGCGGAGGTACTGGTCCATGGCGACGATGCGGGGGCGGACCGCGGTGACGGGGGCGGGCACGGGATCGAGGCGGGCGAGATAGCCGGCGTCGGTGAGGGCGCGCATGGTGACCGACTCGCTCGCGGCGAGGAAGAGGAGGGCGCAGCGCTCCTCGGCGGAGCGGCACTGGAGCACGGTGCGGGTGTGCGGGTAGGGGGCGCGGGGCTCCTCGAGCAGATCGTCGGCCTCGTCCCAGCAGATCACGAGGGCGAGGTCCTGCACGGGGGCGAAGGCGGCGGAGCGGCTGCCGAGCACGACCCGGGTCGCGCCGCGCAGGATCCGGCGGAAGGTGCGATAGCGCTTCTCGGGTCCCTCGGTGCCGGCGAGGACCTCGTGGGCGATGCCCCGCTCCGTCAGGACGCGGGAGAGCCGGGCGACGTCGCGCTGATCGGGGGCGATGACGAGGGCGCCGCGGTCGGGGCCGAGCGCGGCGATCGACTCGGCCGCGATCGCGGTCCACGGGTCCACGGGGTCCAGCACGAGGGAGGCGCGGGGCACGGGGCCCTCCGCGCTCCCGGCGCGGGAGAGCAGGGCCGCCAGGCCCGGGTAGCGGTCCCCGTGGCGCGGTGCGGCGGGGGTATCGGGAGGCGCCGCGTCCCGGTCGTCGCCGTCCGACGCCGCCGGCTCCTCCGCCGACGCGGCCTCATCGGCCGGCGCGACCCCTGCGGTCGCCGCAGTCTCCTCGGAGGTCGCGGTGACCTCGTCCTCGGCAGGTGCTGGTGCGTCTGCGACCGCCTCCTTCTCCGCCGCGGCGCGGTCGGCCCTCTCGGCGCGGGCGTGACGGGGCGGGAGCGCGAGGCGCAGCACGTCGCCGACGGTGCCGGCGCTGCGCTCGGCGACGTCCTCGCACACCCGCATCATCGTGGGAGGGACGACGACGTCGTCGGAGACCAGGCGGTGCAGCGGGGCGAGGGCCCGGTCGGTGGTGGGCTCGGCGCGGCGCTCGAGCACGATCCCCTCGGTGTCCTTGCCGGAGAAGCGCACCCGCACCCGCATGCCCGGACCGGCCGCGGCGGTGTCGGGGGTGACCGCGTACTCGAAGGGACGGTCCAGGTGGGGCAGCACGCCGACGAGGCGCACGCTCGCGACCGGCAGCTCGCTCACGACCTCGAAGCCGGCGGTGGTGCGCAGGCCGGGACCCCGGACCGCATCGGGGCGGTCCGGGGAGGTGGTGGCGTTCTCCGCGGCGGCGGGGACGGAAGCGGCGGGGGCCGCGAAGAGGGGTGCCTGGCCGTCCGCCGGTCCCTCCTCGCGCTCCCCCGCCGCTCCGTGGGCGGTGCTGGTCAGCGCTTGTGCACCGCCACCAGGTCGCATACGAAGATCAGGGTCTCACCGGGGGCGATGACCGGCGGGGCGCCGCGATCGCCGTAGGCGAGGTGGGCGGGGATCTCGAGGCGGCGGCGGCCGCCGACCTTCATGCCCTGCACGCCCTGGTCCCAGCCGGTGATGACCTGGCCGACGCCGAGCTGGAAGCGCAGCGGCTCGCCGCGGTCCCAGGAGGCGTCGAACTGCTCGCCGGTGGAGTGGGAGACGCCGACGTAGTGGACGTCGACGACGTCGCCGCGGCCGGCCTCCTCGCCCTCGCCGAGGATCTCGTCGGTGCTGACGAGCTCGGTGGGTGCGGGGCCCTCGGGGGCGTCGATCTCGGGCTTGGTGCGATCGCTCATGCGATGTTCCTCCTGTGGTGGATGAGAGGGTGCAGGGGTCAGTCTGCCGTGTGGGCGGCGTCGAGGACGTCGACGACGAAGATCAGGGTCTCCCCGCCGAGCTCGTGCGCCTCGGCATCCTCCCCGTAGGCCTCGACGGCGGGGATCACGAGCATCACCTGGGAGCCGACCTTCAGGTCCAGCAGGTTCTCGTCCCAGCCCTGGATCACCATGCCCTGGCCCTGGACGAAGGAGAAGGGCGCATTGCGCTCCCAGGAGGAGTCGAAGGCGGAGCCGTCGGACCACTTCCAGCCGGAGTACTGCATGGTGAGGTAGTCGCCGGCGCGGGTTGTGTCGCCGGTGCCCTGGATCAGCAGCTCGCGGACGGTCTTCGCGGGCGGCTCGCCCTCGCCGGGGCCGGAGATGGACGGCACGCCGCTGTCGTCGAGGGACACCTCGGGATAGGTGCCGGAGGGCGAGCCGGCCGTGCCCTCCGCACGCAGCGGGGAGACGACCCGGTCCACGTCCGCGACCTGGAGCAGGGAGCGGGCCTGGCCGCTCGAGTCCTGCTGCCATCCGGCCATCACGAAGCGGGAGCCGACCGTGGTGGTGGTGAGCACGTCGAAGGCGGCCTGCCCGATCGAGTCGACCGTGACCTGCACGCCGCCCGCCGGAGCGCCCTGCCACCAGGACTGCAGCACCTCGCCGGAGCTCGCGTCGACGTAGAGGTCGCGCCAGATCACGGTGTCGCCGTCGGCGATGGTCGCGCCGTCGCCAGGGACCACGACCTGTGCCTGAGCCGCGGAGATCTCGAGCGGGGCGGTGAACTCGACCGTCGGCTCGGCGCCGAGGTCCTCGCTGACGGTCACGCCGGACAGGGCGTCGCCCCCGCCGTCCGAGGCACCGCCCGCGTCGGAGGCGTCGGAGCTGCTCCCGTCGTCGGTGCAGGCGGCGAGGCCGATGGCGGCGGTCGCGGCGAGGGCGGTGGTCAGCAACGTGCGGCGGCGGATCAATGGAGGACCTTTCGGATCGGCAGCCCGTGAGCGGGCACCGCACCAGGGTACGGGGCGCTCGGTGGGCGGAGCCTGGGGCAGGGAGTGGCTGTCGTCTCAGGCGGCATGCGCCCGACGGCGGTGCTCAGGCGAGCGGGGGCTCGGCGGGAGCGTCCTGCTCCCGGATCTCCGCCAGCAGGGCGTCGACGGCGGGCAGCTCGGTCGCGAAGGGGTCCATGACCTGCACCGGCATCGCGCCGCGGCGGGTGAGCCGCAGCGTGGTCCAGTCCACGACGTGGTCCACGCCGTGCTCCTGGGCCGCGGTGACCACCTGGCCGCGCAGGTGGGCGCGGGTGGTGGTCGGGGCGACGGTGCGGGCCCGCTCGATCCGCTCCTCGGGCAGGATCGCGGGGGCGAGGCCCCGTCGCTGCAGCGCGAAGAACACGCCGCGGGCGGGGTCGATGTCGTGATAGGCGAGGTCGAGCCGTTCGATCGCCGGGTCCTCGAGGTCGATGCCGCGACGCTCCCTCACCTGGGTGAACAGCCGCTCCTTGATCGCCCAGTCGAGGTTCTGCGCCGCCCAGGTCCGGTCCCCGGTGCGCACCGCGTCCAGGGCCTTCTGCCAGCTCTCGAGCACCTCGGTCTCCTCGCCCTCGGCGAGGTCGGCGACGTGGTCGAGCCAGCGCTGCTGCACCTCCAGCGCGCTGGTGGTGCCGCCGCCGGCGGTGGGCAGGGGTGCGGCGCCGGTAAGGTCGCGGGCCACGGCGCGGATCGCGGCGATGTCGTCGGCCAGGCCCAGCTCGGGCAGGGCCCTGCCCGATTCGATCGCGCGCAGCACCAGGTCGGTGGTCGCGAAGCGCAGGTGGGTGGAGACCTCGCTCATGGTCGAGTCGCCGACGATGACGTGGAGGCGGCGGTAGAGGTTCGCGTCCCCGTGCGGCTCGTCGCGGGTGTTGATGATGGGGCGGGTGCGGGTGGTGGCGGAGGAGACCGCCTCCCACATGTGGTCGCTGCGTCGGGAGAAGACGAACTGCGCGCCCGCTCCCTCGCCCGCCTCGCCCGGGACGGCGGGGGCGACGCCACCGGCGCCGGTGACGATCTGGCGGGTGACCAGGAAGGGCAGCAGGTAGCGGGGCAGGCGTGTGAACTCTCCGCGCCGGTCCACGAGGTAGTTCTCGTGGGAGCCGAAGGCGTTGCCGGCGGAGTCGACGTTGTTCTTCAGCAGGTGGATGCGGGCGTCCTGGCCGGCCTCGGCCAGGCGCGCATCGGCCTGGGCGGTGAGCTCGGCGAAGATCCGCTCCCCGGCCCGCTCCTGGGCCACCAGGTCCCACCAGTCGTCGCACTCGGCGGTCGCGTACTCCGGGTGGGAGCCGACGTCGAGATAGAGCCGCGCGGCGTTGCGGAGGAAGACGTTCGAGGAGCGGCCCATCGCGACGACCGGACGGAACAGCTCCCTCGCCGCCTCCTCCGGCTCGAGGGCGCGGCTGCCGTCGGCGCGCACGCACACGAGCCCGAACTCGGTCTCCAGACCTCCCACTCGGCGCTTCATCGGGTCACTGGCCTCCCTTCTGCACGAAGGAGCGCACGAAGGTCTCGGCGTTGGACTCGAGGACGGAGTCGATCTCGTCGAGCAGGTCGTCGGTGCCCTGCACGGAGGCGAAGGTCTGGCCTCCGGTCAGCGCCTCGTCGTCGGGCGCGTTCTCGTCGGGGCCGCCGCCGGGGGCGTTCAGGGACTGCTGGGACATGGCGTCCTCCTTCAGGGGTGCGGGTGGGTCAGGATGCGGTGACGGCCCGGCGCAGCGCGTCGAGCACGTCGTCGAGGTCGGAGTCGGGGTCGATGCCGTGGAGGGCGCACCACTCGGCGCTGCCCAGGCGCGGGTCGGCCAGGCGCAGCCGGTGGCCGCCCGTGGGGCCCGCGACGGTGATCGCGTCCCAGCCGGCGGAGGGGACGTGCGGGCCGTGCGCGGAGATCAGCCCGCCGCGCAGGTGGGCGCGGGTGCTGGTCGGGGCGGTGGTGATCGCGGCCTCGACCTCGTCGGCGCCCACGAGGGTGCCGACGGCGCCGGCGGCGCGGAGCCTGTCGAACAGGCCCTTGCCGGGGCGGAGGTCGGAGTACTGCAGGTCGACCATGGCCAGTCGCGGATCGGACCAGTCGAGGCCGTGCCGGGCGCGGTAGCGCTCGAGCAGGGAGAGCTTGGCGACCCATTCGACGCGGGAGGCGGCGCGCATCGGGTCCTCCACGAGGAGGTCGAGGATCTCGCCCCAGGCGCGGAGCACCTGCGCGGTCTCCTCGTCGGCCGCATCGGCCGCGGCGGAGAGCGCCTCGAGGTGGGCGCGCTGGATCTCGAGGGCGGTGAGCTCGCGCCCGTCCGCGAGCGGGACCGTCGCCCGCAGGCTCGGGTCGTGGCTGATCGTGCGCACGGCGGCCACCGGGTCGGCCAGCGCCAGGTCCGGCAGGATCCGCCGCCCGGTGCGGTGCTCCGCCTCGAGCGCGGCGAGGACGAGGGAGGTGGTGCCGAGCTTGAGGAAGGTGGACTCCTCGAGCAGGTTCGCGTCCCCGATGATCACGTGGAGGCGGCGGAAGCGGCCCGGGTCCGAGTGCGGCTCGTCGCGGGTGTTGATGATCGGGCGGTTCAGGGTGGTCTCGAGCCCGACCTCCGCCTCCATGAAGTCGGCGCGGGAGGAGAGCTGGAAGCCGGGCTCCTGCCCGCGGGTGCCGAGGCCGACGCGGCCCGCGCCGACCAGCACCTGCCGGGTAGCGAAGAAGGGCAGCAGCGCCTCGACGATCCGCTCGAAGGGCACGTCCCGGTCCACGAGGTAGTTCTCGTGGGTGCCGTAGGAGGCGCCCTTGCCGTCGGTGTTGTTCTTGTACAGGGCGACCTCGGGGATCCCCTCGGCGCCGGCGAGGATGCCCATCGCCCGCCGGGCGATCTCCTCCCCTGCCCGGTCCACGACGACTGCCTCGCGGGCGCGCAGGACCTCCGGGGCGGAGTACTCGGGATGGGCGTGGTCGACGTACCAGCGGGCGCCGTTGCGCAGCACCGCGTTGCCGATCGAGCGCTGCGAGGCCCAGGCGAGGACCTCGGCGTCATCGCCCTCGGGCGCGACGTCCGGGCCCGTCACGGGCGCGTCGAGCTCGACGCTCGGCACGTGTGCGTCGCGCACCTCGTCCGTCAGCTGGGTGGGATGGGCGGCGGCGCGCTGCATCTCGAAGCCGCGCGCGTCCCGCAGCGGGGTCTCGTCGCCGTAGTCCCAGCGCACGCGCCGGCCGCGCTCCCCCTCGGCGGGGTCGAGCAGGGCGTAGGCGCCGACGACGAGATGGGACAGCAGGATCGAGCTGCTGGCCCCGGCGCGAGCGCGGTCCTCGACGTCGGCGTGCAGCACGCCGAACTCGGTCTCGATGCCCATCACCCGCTCGGTGGTGAGGGCGGGCCGGTTCTGCTCGGTCACGCGGAGACCTCCTCGGTGGCGGCGACGGCGTCCTCGGGCCGGCCGCGGTCCTGCAGCGGGACCACGGCCTCGACCCGGCGGCGGGAGCGGCCGGGAAGTCCGGTCACCCGCGCCCAGTCCTCGGCGTGGGCGGCCGAGGGCATGTCCTCGTTCTCCGCGAACTCGACCCGGATCGCCTCGGTCAGGTGCTCGGAGGCGACGCCGACCTCGCCCGTGGCGATCTGGTCCTTCACGGCGAGCTTCTTCGCCCGGTCCACGATGTTGCGCAGCGTCGCCCCGGAGACGAAGTCGCGGAAGTGGAGGGTGTCGTGGCCGCCGTCGGCGTACTCCACGCGCACGTAGGCGGTGGCGGGGCCCTCGGCGTAGATCTCGCGCACGGCGAGGTCCAGCAGCGCCTCGCGGTCCTCCCGCACGGGCACCTCCTCGCCGAGGTACAGGCCGAGGATCTCCCGTCCGGCACGGGCGTTCGGGCGGCGCACCCGGATCTTCACGTCCAGGCGGCCGGGCCGCAGGATCGCCGGGTCGATCATGTCCTCGCGGTTCGAGGCGCCGATGACGATCACGTTGTCCAGGCCCTCGACGCCGTCGATCTCGGCGAGCAGCTGGGGCACGATCGTGGTCTCGACGTCGCTGGACGTGCCGGTGCCGCGGGTGCGGAACAGCGCCTCCATCTCGTCGAAGAAGATCACCACGGGGTGGTCGGCGGCGGCCTTCTCCCGCGCCCGCTCGAACACCAGGCGGATCGACCGCTCGGTCTCGCCGACGTACTTGTTCAGCAGCTCGGGGCCCTTGACGTTGAGGAAGGCGGAGTTCGCCAGCGCGTCGTCCACGCTCACCCCGCGCACCTCGGCGCTGCGCAGCACGAGCTCGTGCGCGACGGCCTTCGCGATCATGGTCTTGCCGCAGCCGGGCGGGCCGTAGAGCAGCACGCCCTGCGGGGGCCGCAGCCCGTAGGTGCGGTAGAGGTCCTGCTGCAGGAAGGGCAGCTCGACCGCGTCGCGGATCGCCTCGATCTGCTCGCCGAGCCCGCCGATCTCGTCGAAGGACACCTCCGGCACCTGCTCGAGCACGAGGTCGGTGATCTCGGCGCGGTCGATCCGCTCGAGCACGAGCTGGCTGCGCAGGTCCACGAGCACGTGGTCACCGGGGTGGAGGGTCTCCTCGGCGAGGGCGCCCGCGCGGCGCAGCACGCGGGTGTCGTCGGGTGCGACCGCGACGAGGACGCGCGAGTCGGCGAGGGCCTCGACGACGGGCACGACGTTGCCGGAGTCGCCCTGCGGCACCGCCTCGACCGCGGCGAGGGCCTCGTTCAGGCGCAGCTCGGTGCCGGGGGTGAGGGCGTCGAGGTCGAGGCTCGCGGCGGTCGCGACGCGCAGTCGTCGGCCGTTGTGGAGCACGTCGATGGTGGTGCCCTCGCAGCGGCGCAGGAAGGTGGCGTAGGAGTTCGGCGGGTCCCCCACCCGCTCGAGGTCGTTCTTGAGCTCGACGATCTGGGCGCGGGCGGAGCGCAGCCCGCTGACCAGTCGCTCGTTGTGGGCGGCGAGCTTCTCGAGCTCTGCGGTCATCTCCGCGTAGGTCTTCATCGTCGTCTCCTCCCCGTGGGGCGGGCTCCTCGGTGGTCTGTGATGGTGCGGCTCAGCGGTCCCGGCCCTGGCGGATGTCGCGCAGGGCGCGCTTGAGCTTGCGGGGTGCGACGCCGCGCTCGCCGACGTCCTGGGCGGTCCACTCGCCCGAGCCGCCGCCGAAGCCCTCGTTGTCGGGGTGGTTCAGCTCCTCCTCGTCGCGGGAGCCGGGCGCGGGCCGGGTCGCGCGGCGCAGCGCCTCGGTGCCGTGGGCGGTGCGGCGGGCGGTGAGCAGGAAGCCGGTGTGAGCGTTCATGCGGTGCTCGGGGCGCACGGCGAGGCCCTCGAGATGCCAGGGACGCACGAAGGACTCCCAGGCGTGGGGCTCGGTGAACTCGCCGTGGTCGCGCAGCGCCTCCGCGGTGCGGGAGAGCTGGGTGACGGTGGCGACGTAGGCGAGGAACACGCCGCCGGAGACGAGCACGTTCGCGGCGGCCTCCACGCACTCCCAGGGGGCGAGCATGTCCAGGACCACGCGGTCCACCGCGGCGGTGCCGAGGGTGGGGGCGACGTCCTGGAAGTCGCCGACGGTGAGGTCCCAGCGCGGGTGCAGCGCCTCCTCCTCGAGCCCGAAGAAGGTGCCGACGTTCTCGCGGGCGACCTCGGCGAAGTCCTCGCGACGCTCGATGGAGTGGACGGAGCCCTCGGGGCCGACGGCGCGCAGCAGCGCGGTGGTCAGCCCTCCTGAGCCGACGCCGGCCTCGAGCACGCGCGCCCCGGGGAAGATGTCGCCCCACATGAGGATCTGCGCGGAGTCCTTGGGGTAGATGATCGCGGCGCCGCGCGGCATGGCGAGCATGTAGTCGGCGTACAGGGGCCGCAGCGCCTGGTAGCGGATGCCGTGGCTGTTCTCGACGACCGTGCCGTCCTCGGCGCCGATCAGCTGGTCGTGGTGGAGCACGCCGCGGTGGGAGTGGAACTGCCCGCCCGGCTTCAAGGTGATGGTGTGCAGGCGGTTCTTGGAGTCCGCGAGCTGGACCTTGTCGCCGAGGGCGAAGGGTCCGGTGCGGTCGAGGCCGCGACGGGGCGCGCGGGGCGCGGGGCCCGATGCCGTGTCGTCGGCAGCGGGCGGCGGCTGAGAAGTCATGCTCTCCAGCATAGGGCCGGATCCGCGCGGTGACCGGGCCTGTTCACCGTCCGCGCAGAAGCGAGTTCACGTCGGCGCTGAGGATCACGCCCCGGGGCCGCCCGTCGGGGTCGACCACGAGGTAGACCGGCGCGGGGCGCGCGAGCATCGCGGAGACCAGCTCCTCGCCGCCGAGGCCCGTGCGCAGCGCGACCACGTCCCCGACGGGCTCGGCGACGGCGGAGGCGGGGACCTGCTCGCGGTGCTTCGGCGGGACCGCGGCGACCGCCTGCCCCTGGAGGCGCAGCGCCCGGCCGACGGTGCCGGGGCGCGGGGACGCGGGGTCCAGCAGCAGCACCTG
>NZ_KV788932.1:0-6139 GCF_001807385.1 Brachybacterium sp. HMSC06H03
GGGCCGGGCCGCCCGCCGCGGCGAGCAGCGCGAGGGCGGGGATGCCGAGCGCCTTCGCGGCACCCGTCGTCACCCGGCCGGAGCGGAGCGAGGCGAGATGCCCGCGCAGCCCCTTGGAGACCGGGCGGCCAGCGCGTCGCTGATGCGGCTCGAGCAGGTCGTCGAGCAGCCCGAGCCCGCCGATCCCGGCGAGCGCGAGGAGGTCCAGGGACCGGCCCGTGCGCCGTGCGAGGGCGCAGGTGCCCGCGACCACGAGCGCGCCCTCGGCGAGGCTCACCTCGCGTCCGGCGAAGTTGGTGCGGGCGAGCTCGGCGCGCAGCGCGGCGATCACTCCGCTCCCCCGCCGTCGGACGGCGCGGCCCCGCCCTCGGTGCCGTCACCCCCGGAGCCGTCGCCCTCGGTGCCGACCCCGGCGGTCTCGGGCAGGGCGGGGAGGCGCTCGGCGGCATCGGCCGTGGTGCCGTAGGCGCCGGAGCCGCCGCGGGTCTGCTCGACCAGCGCGAGCAAGGACAGGACCGGGCCGTCGGGCTCCTGCAGCCGGTCCGTCGTCGACAGCGCGTCGTAGGTCGCCTCCCCGCGCACGGTGCGCAGGATGCCGGTGGACGCGTCGTTCGCGGGCGTCACGGCGGAGACCACCGCGGGCAGGCCGGTCCCGGCGAGGGCGGTGAGCATGCTGGTGCGGGAGGCGAGCAGGCCCTGGGCGCGCTCGGCAGCGGCCTGGTCGTCGTCGGTGTCGACGGCGAGCTCCTCGGGGGCGGCGCTCGCGTGCACGACGCCGTCGACCGTGCCCGGCGCCCCGCCGTCCACGCTCACCATCCCGTGATCGATGAGCACCTGCCACAGCTGCCCGCGCAGCTCCTCGTCCAGGCTGTCGCCCTCGCCGCCGGCCAGCAGCTCGGGGATCAGCGCGGAGAGGCGCTCGGAGTCGGTGAGCTCCTCTCCTCCGACGGCCGTGAGCGCCCCGGGCGCGATCTGCTCCACCGCGGCGACCGCGTCGGTCCGCGCCTGCTCCTGTCCCGGCTCCCACAGCGCGCTCTGCAGCTCGACGTGCACGGTCTGCTCGACGCCGGCCGCGTCCAGCAGCGAGGTGATCCGCTCGGTGGAGGCGCGGGTGGAGTCGTCGTCGGTGAGGATCGCGATCCGCTGCCCCTCGAGGGTGCCGTCCACGAGCTCCGGCCCGACCTCGTTGATGAACGAGGAGAGCTGGTCGTTCTCGCCGGCGAGCTGCTCGGCCTCGGCGCGCAGCTGCTCCTGCTCGGTGCGCAGCTGCTCGACCTGACCGGCGAGCTGGTCGCCCAGGTTCTCGCGCAGCGGCCCGGCGCCGAGGACGATGCCGACGGCGAGCGCGAGGAACACGGAGATCAGCGAGACGAGGTGGTAACGGAAGTCGATCACGGGGTCGGGACCCTCCTACGACCCGGTGGCCCGGGGTGTGAACAGCGTGGTGAACCAGGACAGGAGCCCGTCGAGGCGGGCGAAGAGGATCTGCACGAGCGCCTGACCGCCCGGAGTGGCCCAGAGCGCCACGGCGAGCGCGGCCAGACCCGCCAGCGCCAGCAGCACGAGCTGGAAGGTGGAGATCCTCTGACGGTACAGGCGGGAGACGCCCTTCGCGTCGACGAGCTTGGAGCCGATGCGCAGACGTGTGAGGAAGGTCGAGCTCATGCCGGCACGGCCCTTGTCGAGGAACTCCTCGAGGGTGCCGTGGGTGCCGACGGCGACGATGACCGAGGCGCCCTTCTCGTCGGCCAGCAGCATGGCGATGTCCTCGCTGGTGCCCGAGGCGGGGAAGGAGACCGCGCCCTCGGCCAGCCCCAGCTCCGCCAGCCGCTCCATCCCAGGGGCGCGGCCGTCGCGATAGGCGTGGACGACGAGCTCGGAGCCGGAGCGCAGGGCCCGGTCGGAGACGGAGTCCATGTCGCCGATGATCATGTCGGGCCGGAATCCGGCCTCGAGCACCGCGTCCGCGCCGCCGTCGACCCCGATGATCACGGGGCGGTTCTCGCGCAGGAAGGGTTTGAGGGTCGCGAGGTCCTCCTTGTAGTGGTAGCCGCGCACCACGATCAGCACCGGCCGGCCGTCCATGCGGGTGGCGACCTCGGGCGCGCCGATCCCGTCCAGCAGCAGGTCCCGCTCGCGGAGCATGTACTCCATCGTGTTCTCGGCGAACAGCTCGAGCTGCTCGGAGAGCCCTTCGCGGGACGCCTCCTGGGAGGCGGTGACGCTCGCGTCGTCCTGCCGGGCGCCCTCGGCGATCGGCTCCCCCTCGAGCAGCACCCGCCCGTCCTCGACGGTGATCCGCTCCCCGTCGCGGATCCCCTCGAAGACCTCGTCCCCGAGGGAGTCGACGAGCACGATCCCGGCGTCGACGAGTATGCGCGGGCCCGCGTTGGGGTAGCGGCCGGAGGTGGAGGCGGCGACGTTGAGGACTGCGGCCGGCTCCCGCTCGACGAGCGCCTCGGCGGCGACCCGGTCGATGTCCTCGTGGTCGATGATCGCGATCTCGCCGGGGCGGAGGCGTTTGGTGAGGTCCTTGGTGCGCTTGCCGAGCCGGGCCACGCCCTCGGTGCGGGCCGCGCTCATCGCTGCGCCCGTCCGGCCTCGTCCAGCAGCTCCTCGGCGTGGGCGAGGGCGACGTCGGAGGCGTCGTCCCCGGCGAGCATCCGGGCGAGCTCGCGGATGCGGCCCGGCCGGTCCAGGGTCTCCACGGTCGAGCTGGTCGCACCGTCCTGCGAGGTCTTCACGATCTGCAGGTGGGTGGAGGCGTGGGCGGCGACCTGCGGGAGGTGGGTGACGACGATGACCTGGGCGTGGCGGGCCAGGCGTGCGAGGCGCTGGCCGACGGCGAGGGCGGCGCGCCCGCCGATGCCGGCGTCGATCTCGTCGAAGACGAACACGGGGGCGGCAGTGCGGTCGCTGCGGGAGGAGGCCAGCGCCACCTCGAGGGCGAGCATGACGCGGGAGAGCTCGCCGCCGGAGGCGGCCTGCGCGACCGGCAGGTGGTCGGCGCCGGGGTGGGGGGCGAGCAGGATCGCGACCTCGTCCCGGCCGTGTGAGCGGTGGGCGCGCCCCGTGACGTCGACCCGGATCTCGGCATCGGGCATCTCGAGGTGGCGCAGCTCCTCCTGGACCGCGCCGGAGAGGGCGCCTGCGGCCTCGGTGCGTGCCGCGGTGAGCTCCTCGGCGGCCGCGTCGAGCTCCGTCTCGAGCTGCCCGAGGCGGGCCGCGACGGTGCCGCGCTCCTCCTCCGCGCCCTCGAAGCGGTCGAGCTCCTGCGCCGCGGTGCGGGAGGTCTCGAGCAGGGTGGTGACGTCCTCGGCGGGGCCGTCCTGGCCCGGCAGCAGGGCGCCGAGGTCGCGCACCAGGACGGTCAGCTCGTGGAGGCGCTCGTTGGCCTCCTCGATGCGTCCGGGCGAGGCGTCGATCCCGTCGGCGTAGCTCGAGAGCTCCCCGGCGATGTCGGAGAGCTCGATCCGCAGCGCGTCGAGCCGTTCCGTGAGGGGGACGAGGGTGCCGTCGGTGCGGGCGGCGCGGGCGAGGGCCTCCCCCGCGATGTCGAGCAGGGATCCGGCGGCGGGGCCGTCGTCGTCGCCGACCAGGGCGAGCGCGGCCTGCCCGGCGGCGCCGCGGAGCTCCTCGGCGTTGCCGAGCCGTTCGATCTCGTCGCGCAGCGCGTCGTCCTCCCCCGCCTGGGGGTCGGCCTGCTCGAGCCGCTCCAGTGCCTCGGTGAGGACGGTGCCGCGGCGCTCCCGCTCGGCGAGCAGGGCGTCGAGCTCGGCGAGGCGCTCGGTGAGGGCGGTGCGCTCGCGCCAGATCGTGCGGTGCTGCTCGAGCAGCGGCTCGATCTCGGCGGCGCCGAAGCGGTCCAGGGCCTCGCGCTGTGCGTCGTGGTCGCGCAGACGCTGCTGGTCGGACTGGCCGTGCACGGTGACCGCGGTGCCCACGAGCCGGGCGAGGGTCCCGATCGGGACGGGGACCCCGCCGATCTGGGCGCGGGAGCGGCCGTCGCGGGTCAGACGGCGCACCACGAGCACCTCGCCGTCCTCCTCCTCGGCGCCGAGCTCGTCCATCGCGTCCGCGAGCTCCCCGTGCCCGGCGAGCGCGAGTGTTCCGTCGACGGTGCTGGAGCCGCGGGTGCGGCCCCGGTCCAGGCGGCCGCCCAGCAGCATGGTCAGGCCCGTGACGATCATGGTCTTGCCAGCGCCGGTCTCGCCGGTCAGGGCGGTGAATCCCGGCCCGAACTCGAGCAGGGCGTCGTCGATCACGCCGATGTGGCGGATGCGCAGGGTGGACAGCACGGCGGCGCCCTTCAGCGGGTGCGCGGGCCGCGGCCCCGCCAGCCCACGACGGGCAGCTGGAACTTCTCGACCAGTCGATCGGCGAACGGGGTAGGAGCGAGGCGGACCAGGCGCACCGAGTGCTCGGAGAGCCGCGCCTCGATCCGCATCCCTGCCACGATGTCCTCCCCGCGGCGCCCGTCGAGGGTGAGGATCGCGTCCTCGCGGTTGTCCATGGTCATCTCGACGGCGATCTCGGAGGAGCGTCCCAGCACCAGCGGCCGGGCGAAGAGGGCGTGGGCGGCGAGCGGGATGAGCATCATCGCGTCGACCTCGGGCCAGATGACGGGACCGCCGGCGCTGAACGCGTAGGCGGTCGAGCCGGTCGGGGTGGACAGCAGCACCCCGTCGGCGCCGAAGCTCGAGACGGGCCGGCCGTCGATCTCGATCGCGACGTTGATCATCTTCTGCCGGTCGGCCTTCTCCAGGGACGCCTCGTTCAGCGCCCAGTGGTGCCCGATCTGCTCGTCGTGCTCGTCGAGCACGGCGATGTCCAGGGTGGAGCGCTTCTCGATCTCGTAGTCGCCGTCCAGGAGCCGGGCGACGGTGATGGAGAGGTCCTCGACCTCGCTCTCGGCGAGGAAGCCGACATGGCCGAGGTTCACGCCGTGGACGGGGACGTCAGCCTCGCGCACGGCCTCGAGCGCGCGCAGGATGGTGCCGTCGCCGCCGAGGACGATGCCGAGCTCGACGGCGTCCGCAGCCGAGACGGCGTCGAGCACGTCCACGCCGCCGTTGGTGAGGAAGGTCAGCAGGCGCGGCGGCGCCTCGTCCTCCGGCAGGGAGAGGATCTCGTCGACCTGCTCGTCGACGACCACCGCGCGCACGCCCCGGCGGCGCAGCTCCTCGAGGACCGTGAGCATGGCGCGCAGCGCCGCCCGACGTCCGGTGTGCACGTACAGGAGGAACCGTCGCATGGGTCAGTCCTCCTCGGGGGCGTTCTGGTCGCGGCGGCGCCGCGGGAGGGCCCCACCCACGGCAGACCCGATCATGTCATAGGCCTGCGCATCCGGCGTGCAGGCCGAGCCGGGCGCGGTGGCCCCTGCACCATGCGGCCGGATCGAGCGGGAGGGCCGCAGGTGCACGAAATACTCGCGGTTGCCGTCCTGGCCGGGCAGGGCGCTGGGGCCGATGGCAGCGAGCTCGAGCCCTTGCTCGGCGGCGGTCTCGACCACGCCCTCCACGGCACGGATCCGGGCGGCGGGATCGGTGACCACGCCGGTGCGGGGCAGCGCCTGCTTCCCCACCTCGAACTGGGGCTTGACCATGAGCAGCAGCTCCCCGTGCGGCGCGATCACGCCCGCGAGGGCGGGCAGGACGGTGCGCAGGGAGATGAAGGAGAGATCCGCGACGACGAGGTCGACGCGGGCGCCGAGCATGCCCGGGGTGAGGTCGCGCACGCTCGTGCCGTCGCGCACCTCGACGCGGGCGTCCTCGCGCACATGGTCGGCGAGCTGGTCGTGCCCGATGTCGACGGCGATCACGCGATCGGCGCCGCGCCGCAGCAGCACGTCGGTGAACCCGCCGGTCGAGGCGCCCGCATCAAGGCAGAGCAGGCCGCGGGGATCGAGCTCGAGCAGGTCGAGGGCGCCGGCGAGCTTGTGCGCGGCGCGGGAGGCGTACTCGATGCCGTCGGGCACGTCGACGACGGTCAGGCGCGCCCCGTCGGGGACGGGGGCGGAGGGCTTGCCGGCCCGGCGCCCGTCGATCCTCGCGCGTCCCTCCTCGACGATGCGCCGGGCGTGGGTGCGGGACCGTGCGAGGCCGGCGGCGAGCAGCGCGACGTCGAGCCGGTCCCCGCT
>NZ_KV788933.1:0-17798 GCF_001807385.1 Brachybacterium sp. HMSC06H03
CGGCGGCCCCGATCCGGCCGACGTCTACGCCGCGGCGCTGGACCGCTGGCTCGCCAGCGGCGCGGCCGACCTCGAGGAGCGCCTGCCCGTCGTGCTCGCCGACCTCGGCCTGCCGATCGGCCCGGGGGAGGCGGAGCAGACGGCGATGACCTCCCTCTCCGGCGGCCAGGCCGCCCGGGTGGGGCTCGCCGCGCTGCTGCTCTCCCGCTTCGACCTGGTGCTTCTGGACGAGCCCACCAACGACCTCGACCTCGACGGCCTCGCCCGGCTCGAGGCCTTCGTCCAAGGCCTCCGCGGAGGGGTGGTGCTGGTCAGCCACGACCGCGAGTTCCTCGCCCGCTGCGTCACCGAGGTGCTCGAGCTCGACCTCGCCCAGCACTCCCACCGCCTCTACGGCGGCGGCTACGAGGCCTATCTCGAGGAGCGCTCCACGGTGCGACGCCATGCCCGCGAGCGCTACGAGGAGTTCGCGCAGAAGAAGGCCGACCTCGTAGACCGCGCCCGCACCCAGCGCGAATGGTCCAGCCAGGGCGTCCGCAACGCGATGCGCAAGGCGCCGGACAACGACCGGATCCGCCGCCGTGCCCAGACCGAGTCCAGCGAGAAGCAGGCGCGGAAGGTGCGGCAGATGGAGAGCCGGATCGCAAGGCTCGAGGAGGTGGAGGAGCCGCGCAAGGAGTGGCAGCTCCAGTTCACGATCGGGGCCGCGCCTCGCTCCGGCAGCGTCGTCGCCACCCTCGCGGGCGCCGCGGTGCACCGGGGCGCCTTCACGCTGGGGCCGCTCTCCCTCCAGGTCGACGCCGGTGACCGCATCGGCATCACCGGCCCCAACGGCGCCGGGAAGTCGACCCTGCTGCAGCTGCTGCTGGGCAGGATCGAGCCCGACGAGGGCTCGGCCTCGCTCGGCGCGAACGTGCGGATCGGCGAGATCGACCAGGCGCGCTCCCTGCTGGCCGACGAGGCGCCGCTGGCCGACGCGGCCGGGGCGCTGCTGCCGGAGATGACCCCGGCGGACGTGCGCACCCTGCTGGCGAAGTTCGGACTGCGCGCGGACCACGTGGGTCGGCCCTGCGCCGAGCTGTCCCCGGGCGAGCGGACCCGTGCGGCGCTCGCCCTGCTCCAGGCCCGCGGCGTGAACCTGCTGGTGCTCGACGAGCCGACCAACCATCTGGACCTGCCCGCCATCGAGCAGCTCGAGCAGGCGCTCGAGAGCTACACGGGCACGCTGCTGCTGGTCACGCACGACCGGCGCATGCTCGAGACCGTGCGCATCGACCGGCGATGGCAGGTGGAGGACGGCGAGCTCGCCGAGCTCTGAGGACCCGGCGTCCCCGTCAGCCCGCGAGCGGGCAGGGCTCGAGCACGTCGAGCGCGATCCGCGCAGCCTCATCGGGGGAGGCGGCCTCGTGCAGCACCGGATCGGCGGCGCCCGCGACCCCCACCAGCCAGGTCGCCCCGTCCTCCTCGTCGAGCCGGGCCACGATCACCGCACCGCGCTCCACGCGCGGGATCCGCAGCAGCGGACGCTCCGGGTCCAGATGCAGGACGCCGTCGAGCTCGGGACGCTCCGCGAGGAGGGCGCGGCGGATCTGCTCGCGCTCGAGCCAGTCGCCGAAGGCGACCGCGAGGGCACGGGTGAACTGCATGGAGGGTCCTTCCTCGGAAGCCAGGATCCGCTCGGGCGCTCAGGGCCCGACGGGGAACAGCTCGACCGCCCGGAATGCGGTCTCACGGCGATTGTTGGACAGCGGTCCGACAAATGGGAGTGACCGAGGCGTACCCCTCACTGGAATCCGGCGCTCTGAGACGCGTCTCACGCACCCCGGGGCCAGCCTCGGGGCTCAGCAGGCGATGTCGCCCTCGACGAGCCCCTTGAAGCGGCTGCGGTGGAACACCATCGCCTCGGCGGTCGGGGAGCTGTCGATCGCGAGGACCTCGAGCAGCGCAAGGTCGTGATCGCCCGCGCGCACCTCGTCGTGGACCCGCACCGTCATCCAGGCGGGGGCGCCCTGCAGCACCAGCGCGCCGTGCTCGTCGGCCTCCACGTCCAGGCCCTCGAAGCGGCGCTCCCGGTCGGGTCCCGCGAGCTGGCGGGTGACGCCGCGCTGGCGCTCGCCGAGCACCGTGACCCCGAGATGTCCGTGCTCGCGCAGCAGCGGCCAGGTGCGCGAGCTGTGCTGCACCGCGACGGAGACCAGGGGCGGCTCGAGGGAGACCCCGACCGTGAAGGTCGAGGCGACGAGTCCGTGGCGCACGCCGTCGATCTCGGCGGCGACCAGCACCACTCCCTGCGGGAAGTGGGAGAAGGCCTCACGGAGCGCGGAATCGGTCAGCATGCTCCTGACTCTAGGACGCGTGCCGCGCCCGCGCACGGCCGGGCCCACGTCCTGGGACCCGACCGTCATGCGGCGTCATAGTGGCATGTCAGCGAGGTGGGTCAGCCCTCCGACGTCGCCTCGCTCATCGCGCTGATCTGGAAGCTCGCCCCCTCGGGATCCGCGATGGTGGTGATCCGTCCGAAGGGCGAGTCGATCGGGCCGTCGAGCACGCTGCCGCCGAGCTCCTGCACCTTCGCGAGCGCCTGCTCCGTGCTCTCGACGCCGAAGTAGACGCGCCAGCCCATGGCCTCCTCGGGCATCATCCCCGCCGCATCGCAGAGGCCCCAGCTCGCGCTCTCGCCGGAGCCGTTGGTCGCGTAGCGGAAGTCGTCCTCGCCCTCGTCCATCCCCTCGCCCATCGGCACCAGCTCGGCGTCGAACACAGCGGTGTAGAAGGCGGCGGCGTCGTCGTAGCGGTGGGTCATCAGCTCGAACCAGACGGGGGAGCCGGGCCGCCCGGTGAACTCGTAGCCCTCGAGCTGCTTCGGCTGCCACATCCCGATGGGGGCGCCGACGGAGTCGAGGACCACGGCCATGCGGCCGGAGTCGCCGATGTCATCGGCGGGGACGACGACGCCGCCGCCCGCCTCGCGGGCCCTGGCGACGCGGGCGTCGACGTCGTCGACGGTGAGGTAGACGCCCCACTCGGACCGCAGGGGGCTGCCCTCGGGGCAGGTCATCCCCGCCACCGACATCGCGCCGCCGACGAGCTTCCCGTCGTTGCGGAGGATCCGATAGCCGCCGAACTCCTCGCCGAGGCCCTCGACCTCCCAGCCGAACAGACCGGAGTAGAAGGGCATCACGGCGGAGAAGTCCTGCGCGGAGAGATCGAGCCAGGTGGTGGTGCCGGTGCTGCGGGTCATGGTTCCTCCTGTGTTCGTGGTCCTTGCGGCGGCCGCGGCCGGTCCGGCCGGGGCTCCCACGCTAGGGCGGTCGCGGAGCGCAGGTGCGTCCGATCATGCGCAGTCCGCGCCGCCGCGGCGCCGCGGGATCAGGCGGGATGCAGCGCCGGCAGCGCGGAGAGCATCGGCACGCTCCCGCCCGCCGCGGAGGTCCCGAAGCGGAGCGTCACCTCCCCGGGGCCGGTCAGCGGTGCAGGGTGCGCCGCGACCATCGGCGCCCGCGGTGCGAGCAGGTCCAGCGGATCGGCGTGCGGCGGCACCGCGAAGGCGAGCAGGAAGGGGGCGCCCGCGCACAGGGGGAGGACGACGTGGTCGACACCCGTGACGAGCACTCCCGAGGCCGGCAGGCCGATCGGCGCAGGCTGCGGGTACCAGCCCACCCAGATCGAGGGATCGCCGCGCCGGTCCGCGCCCTCGGGGAGCTCCAGCACCGCCCTCACGGCCCGGGCGCCCAGCGGGTGCGGGCGCAGCATCGTGAAGGGGCGCGGGGGAGCATCGGCGACCGTCTGCGCGAGGCGGCGCAGCTGCCCCGGGGTGACGCCGACGGTGCTGCGGAAGCGGCGGCCGAAGCTCGAGAGGGAGTCGAAGCCCACCTCGCAGGCCACGTCGATGACCGCGGCGTCGTCCGCCAGCAGCAGCTCCTTCGCCCGTCCGACGCGCAGGGCGATCAGGTACTGGCCGGGGCCGATCCCGAGCTGCGCGCTGAACAGGCGCGAGAAGTGGAAGGGGCTGTAGCCGGCCGCGTCGGCGAGATCGGCGACCTGCAGCGAGGGCGCCCGATCCCGGGCGAGGTCCACCACGGAGGCCAGCGCGGCCTCCGGCAGGGGCGTCGTGAGCGGTGTCACCCTCGACAGTCTACGGAGGCGGCGCGTCGGCCGGGAGTGCGGCGACCCCGCCGACCGGGACGGGTCGACGGGGTCGCGGGGGGAGGGGCGCGCCGAGCGGTGGGCCGGAGGCGCCGGGATCAGTGCCCGGGGTCGACGACCTCGGCCGGCTTCGAGTTGCGCAGGAAGAGCGCCCCGATGAGGCCCAGCGCGGCGATCCCGGCGGAGACGTCGAACGCGACGTTGACGCCGTGGATCTGGCCCTCGATCCCGTGCTCGGCCGGGTCCAGCGCGGCGACCGTCATCACGGTGACCAGCACGGCGGTGCCGACCGAGGCGGCGATCTGGCGCAGGGTGTTGTTCACGGCGGCGCCGTGCGGGATCAGGCGCTGCGGCAGCTGGTTCAGCGCCGCCGTGGTGACCGGCATGATCACCATCGCGGTGCCCAGCATCCGCACGGCGTTGACGATCGCGATGTAGGCGAAGGAGGTGTCCGGGCTGAGCCGTGCCAGCAGCAGGCTCATCGACGCCAGCAGCGCGAAGCCGACGATCGCGAGCATCCGGGCGCCGAAGCGGTCGAAGATCCGGCCCGTCACCGGGGACATGACGCCCATGATGACCGCGCCCGGCAGCAGCACCATCCCCGACTCCATCGCGGAGAAGTCGCTCATGTTCTGCATGAACAGCGGGATCATCAGCATGCCGCCGATCATCGCCATGAACACCAGCATGCCGAGCACGGTGCCGAGGGTGAACATCGGGTTGCGCAGGACCCGCAGCTGCAGCAGCGGCTCCTCGATCCGCAGCTGGCGCCGCACGAACCACGCCAGCGCGACCACGCCGACGGCCAGCGGCGCGATCACCTGCGCGCTCGCCCAGCCGGAGGTGCCCGCCGTGGAGAATCCGAACAGCAGGCCGCCGAAGCCGAAGGTCGACAGGATCAGGGAGAGCGCATCGAGGCGGGGATCAGTCTGCTCGGTGACGTTGCGCAGCGTGAGATGGGCGAAGACCAGCGCGCCGAGCGTGATCGGCAGCATCATCAGGAACAGCACCCGCCAGGACCAGTGGTCGACGATGAAGCCCGACAGGGTCGGGCCGATCGCCGGGGCGAAGGAGATCACGAGGCCGAAGGTGCCCATCGCCGTGCCGCGGCGGTGGATGGGGAAGATCGCGAAGAGGATCGTCTGCATCAGCGGCATGATCATGCCGCCGCTGGCGGCCTGCACCACGCGGCCCGCCAGGAGCACCGCGTACACCGGCGCGACCGCGCAGATGAGCGTGCCCAGCGCGAAGATTCCCATCGCCGCGAAGAACATCGTGCGGGTGGAGAACTTCTGGATCAGGAACGCCGTCGCGGGGATCATGATCCCGTTGACCAGCATGAACAGCGTGGTCACCCACTGGGCGGCATTCGCGGTGATGCCGAAGTCCGCCATGAACGCCGGCAGCGCCGTGTTCAGCAGCGTCTGGTTCAGGATGATGACGAAGGCGCCGGCGAGCAGCACCGCCATCACGATGTTCGGGTTCACCTGCAGCGGGGACGGGCCCCTGGAGCCCGCCGTCCTGCTGTTCGTCTCGCCGCTCACGGCGGGCACCTCTCTCGTCCGGATCGCCACCTGGCCCCTCTCTGCTCGCCCCGCTCGACGCGGTCGGCGGTCTCGACCGCCTCCAGCACAGTAGGTCGAAAGTTGCACTGAGTGCAAGGTCTGGGGAGGGAAGTGATGCCTCATCCGGCCACGCTCATCGCTCCTCATCCGGCCACGCTCATCGCTCGATGGAGAGGTGGCCGCCGTGGCCGGAGGACCGACGTGGAGGCGATTCGAGTGACATCGCGTCCCGCCCCGCCAGGAGCGTGTGAAGCGGCCCGGCTGGGCGATAACCGGGGGTGAGGGGTGACGGGCGGGAGCATTCGGCAGGACGACGCGGCGGGGGCGTCCACCGCTCGGTGGACGCCCCCGCGTCGTCCCGTCGTGGCGACGGGCGAGCCTGCCCGAAGGGCAGGGCCTGCCGCTCCGCCGGCAGCTCCCGCCGCCGTCAGTCGACGGTGATCTCGCCCATCGGGCCCCAGCCGTCGCTGTCGATCTGGTGGGAGATGATCTGCGGCGTCGCCGTGAGGTACTGCGGGAACTCCTCCTGCATCTTCTTGAAGTGCGGGGAATCCACGTGCGGGCCGGCGCCCTCGTCGGTGAACGCCTCGATGAGCACGTAGGTGCTGGGCTCCTTGACGCTGCGCGACCACTCGAACCACAGGTTGCCCGGCTCGGCGAGCGTGTTCTCGGTGAACTCGCTCGCGATCTCGGGCCAGCGGTCGGCGAACTCGGGCTTCACAGGGAACTTCACGTTGATGAGGATCATCGTCGGGTCCTTTCTGAGAGGTGACGGGGCCAGCCTGCCGGATCCGGCACGCGCGGGGAACCTCGATTCTCGCAGGGCAAGAAGCAGAGCCCGGGCACAATGGTCGCCGGAAGGAGGACGACGATGACCTCGAACGACACAGGCCGAGCGGCCCAGGACCAGGGCGGCCAGGTCGCCCGGGCGATCGCGGTGCTGGAGGCGGTGGCGGAGCACGGCAGCAGCACCGCGCGCAGGATCTCCGAGGCGACCTCGATCCCGCTGCCCACGGTGTATCGGATCGCGCAGGAGCTGATCCGCTCCGAGTACCTCGTGCACCTGCGCACGGAGAAGCGCTTCGCACTGGGCTACAAGCTGCACCGCCTGGCCGTCGGCCTCCATGACGATCTCGGCATCCCGCGCTCCGTGCGCGAGGAGGTCCACGCCATGCATCGTGACCTGGGCATGGCCGCCTATCTCGCGATCCACCGCGGCACCGACTTCGTCGTCGTGCACGTCTCCGACTCGCCGCAGGCTCCGCGGCTGTCCCCGCTCGGCTTCGGCTTTCACGAGAGCCCGCACGCGACCGCCTTCGGGAAGGCGGGGCTCGCCTCCCTTGCTCCCGACGAGCAGGAGGAGTACCTGGCAGGGCCGCTGCGTGCCCACACCGACCGCACCCTCGTCGACCCGGGGGAGCTGCGCCGTCAGCTCGCCGAGATCGCCGAGCGCGGCATCGCCTGGGAGCACCAGGAGTTCGTGCCCGGCTCCAGCTGCCTCGCCGCGACGATCAAGGCCGACGACGGGATGCTGCTGGGCACCGTCGCGGTCTCCGCGCCGGTCGCCGCCTACGAGGGGCGACTCCGCCACGTCGAGGACCGGGTGCGGGCCTGTGCCTCCCGCGCCGGGCGCGCCTATCGCCTGGGGGCGCAGACCCACTGACCGCGGCACCCGTCGGCGTTCTCGCCCGACGATAACGGCGCTGTGCGCTCGCCGCCGCCCCTGCCTATCGTGTGCCTCAGGTCACTGACGAAGATGCAGTGGGAAGGAGACGCCATGAGCGCACCGGACGGCGACGAGGCCGTGAACGATATCGAAGGGACCGACGAGGCGGAGGCGACGCTCACCGCCCTGATCAAGGCCGCGTTCCCGCACGAGCGCGTGCCGGACTCGGCCTACCGGCGGGCCGCGGACACCGTCCGCTGCGCCGCGGAGGAGAGCGCGTGGATGCGGGTCAAGCTCGCCCACGGCCTCGACTCCCTCGAGGCCCTCGCGGACGGCCGCTTCGCCGAGCTGAGCCCCGAGGAGGCGCTGCCGCTGCTGCTGCGCATCCAGCACACGACCTTCTTCGGCTTCGTGCGGCAGACCGTGGTGGTCAGCCTCTACGAGGACGAGGAGGTCTGGGAGGTGATCGGCTACGAGGGCCCCTCTTTCGAGAAGGGCGGCTACCTCCACCGCGGCTTCGACGATCTGGACTGGCTGCCGGATCCGCGGATCGAGGAGTACGACGGGGAGCCGCTGGAGGAGGTCGTCTCCGATCTCCCCCGCGGGGCGACCACGAAGAGTGTCCGGGGCGCCGCCGTCCCGGCAGGACAGAGCAGGGCGCGCGCCGGACGCACCGGCCGCGGGACGAAGGGGCAGCAGGCATGAGCAGCATCGACCACTCCACCGAGGCCGTCGTCATCATCGGGTCGGGCGCCGGCGGCGGCACCCTCGCCTACGAGCTGACCAAGGCGGGCATCGAGTGCGTGCTGCTCGAGGCCGGCCCGTACCTGCGCGGCGAGGACTACATGAACCTCGAATGGGCCGCCTTCGACCAGATGGCCTGGACCGACACCCGCACCACCTCCGGCAGCTGGCGCATCGCGAAGGACTTCCCGAACCTGCCGGCCTGGATCGTCAAGGCCGTCGGCGGCACCACCACCCACTGGTCCGGGGCGACTCCGCGCTTCAAGCCGCACGAGTTCCGCACCCGCAGCACCTACGGACGGGTCGACGGCGCGAGCCTGATGGACTGGCCGCTGACCTACGAGGAGCTCGAGCCGTACTACACCCGCGCCGAGGACGCGATCGGCTCCACCCATCGCGGGGGCCGACCGCCGCTGCCGGCGAACAACAATTACAAGGTCCTCGCTGCGGGCGCCGAGAAGCTCGGCTACCGCCACTACGCCACCGGCCCCTACGGCACCAACGCCGAGCCCTATGACGGCCGACCCGCCTCGATCCAGGACGGCTTCAACTTCCAGGGCGACAAGAGCGGCGCGAAGTGGTCGACGATGGTGCGCGAGATCCCTCGCGCCCTCGCCACGGGGAAGCTCGACCTGCGGCCCGACTCCCACGTCGCGCAGATCCTGCACGACCGGACGGGGCGGGTCGACGCGGTGCTCTACCTCGACACCGAGGGGAACCTGCACCGCCAGGCCGCGAAGCTCGTGTGCGTCGCCGGCAACGCGATCGAGACGCCGCGCCTGCTGCACCTGAGCTCCTCGTCGCTGTTCCCCGACGGGCTCGCGAACTCCTCCGGCCTCGTGGGCCGCAACTACATGCGCCACATGACCGGCAGCGTGTACGCGCAGTTCGACAAGCCGGTGCACATGTACCGCGGCGAGACGATGGCCGGGAACATCAGCGACGAGTCCGTGCACGACCCCTCCCGCGGCTTCGCCGGCGGCTACTACATCCAGACCATCTCTCTCGGGCCCGCCTTCCTGGCGACCTTCGCCGAGCCCGGCTCCTGGGGGCCGAGCTTCACGCGTCTGCTGGACGCCTACGAGAACACCGCCGGCTGCTGGCTGGTGGGGGAGGACATGCCCCAGGAGTCCAACGCCGTCACGCTCGACCCCACCGTCACGGACCAGCACGGACTGCCGGTCGCGAGCGTCCACTTCGACGACCATCCCAACGACCTCTCCATGCGCGAGCACGCCTACGGCAGGGCCGAGGCGCTGTACGAGGCCGTCGGCGCGGTGGGCACGCACCGCACCCCGCCGTACCCCTCGACCCACAACCTGGGCACCTGCCGCATGAGCGAGCGGCCGGAGGACGGGGTCGTGGACCGCTTCGGTCGGGCGCACGACGTGCCGAACCTGTTCGTCTCGGACGGCTCGCAGTTCACCACCGGCGCCGCGGCGAACCCGACGCTGACGATCGTGGCGCTCGCGATCCGTCAGGCCGAGCACATCGCCGAGTCGCTCCGCGCCGGCACCCTCTGATCCGGAGCAGGGGCAGGGGCCGGGCGGGACGAGGGGCGAGGTGGGGCTGCCCCGCCGTGCTCCTCGTCCCGCCGCGCCCCTCAGAGAGACCGAGCGGCAGATCTCGGCCGGTATCAGTCATGAATACCGGCCGAGATCTGCCACTCGCTGTTCGTGCCGCCGCCGGACCGGCGATCGGCCGGCCCAGTGGGGCGCGGTGCGGCGCAGGGGGCCGGACCGCGGGACGGAGCCGGGGCAGGTCCGCCGGGAGTGCGGGCGGAGCCGGGGGCGATCGGCCCGGCGAGGGGTCAGACGTTGATCGTGACGTCCCCTGACTCGCGCAGCTTCCCGGCGATCTCGGTGGCGGCCTCGTTCTGCTGCTGCATGGTGGCCTGCTGGGCGAGCTGGTCCTTCATCTCCTCGAAGGAGGGGACCTCCTCGGCGGAGCCTCCGGCGGCGGACTGCTGCTCGACCAACGCGTCGTACTGGGCCTTCAGCTCCTCGTCGCTCGGCTCGGCGATGTCGGCCTCCTGCTCGATGTAGGTCGTGATCGCGAACTGCGAGGCGGCGTCCTGGCGGACCTGCTCCGCGGAGATGCCCTGCTGCTCGAGGGCGCTGACCACCTCGTCCCCCGAGCCCAGTCCGCTCTGCTCCGCGATCTCGTCGAGGGTGGTGTCGATGTCCTTGTCGGTGGCCTTGATGCCCGCGTCCTCGGCCCCCTGGCGCAGCAGCTCGTTGTCCACGAGCTGCTCGGCGACCTGGGTCTTCAGCTGCTCCTCATCGGGCGCCTGCCCGCCGGCCTGTTGCTGCATCGCCATCTGCTGGTACTGGGACTGGTAGGTCTGGACGAAGTCGTCCTTGGTGATCTCCGTGCCGTTGACGGTCGCGACGACCTCGGGCACGTCGGAGACGTCGGCCTCCTGGGCCTGCGGGTCGCCGGCCGCGCCGCCGCCGTCGGAGGCGGCCGGCGCCGCCTGCCCGCCGCCGTCGGACGCCTGCGAGGAATCGTCCTGCCCGCCGCTGCACGCGGCGGTCAGACCGAGCGCGGCGGTGAGCGTGAGCGCGGCGAGGGTGCGCCGCAGGGCTGAGGTGCTTCGGACCTTCACTGTGCCTCCTGGGATCGTTGGCCCGGGCGACGGTACGCCCCGAACTCTGATGCCGCGTTCCGGGAGCGTCCAGGAAGCCGGTCACGGCGCCGACGGCGTGGGGCGAATCACGAAATGGTAACGGTGCGGGCCTCGTCGACGGTGCCGGGCCCGCGGAGCTCGCCCCGCTCGGTGCCTGCCGCAGCAGGACGACGCAGGGCCCGCACGCCTCTCGGCGCCCGGGCCCCTGCGAGCGGTCATCACTCGAGGTGCTCGAGCGCGTAGACCGTCATCGCGTCGCGGACGTGCTCGGCGAAGGGCCGGCCGTCGACCGTGAAGGTCGCCCCGAATCGGGGATCGGCGACGTACATGTCGCCGATGCCGATGAAGGCCTCGGCGCCGGGCCGCTTCCCGCCCCATCCCGCGCTGATCCAGGTGTACAGCCGAGCCGCCAGCGCCTGGACCTCCTCGTGATCCGCGGGCAGCTCGCGCGCCGAGGTGTCGGCGAAGCCTGCCACCAGGGCGTCGACCTCCTCGCGGAAGCCGTCCTTCTCGGCGTCGCTCAACGAGCGCCACCACCGGTCGGAATCGGCGTAGGCCTGCTCGCCCCACCTCTCCTCGACCTCCTCGCGGTGCTGCGTGTGGTCGAATCCGTCGAACATCGTGTCCGTCATGAGCTCTCCTCCTGTCTCGAGAATCCGGATCGTGGACTGCACCGAGGCGACGATGCGGGACAGGCGCTCCTGCTCCCTCTCGAGCTGCGCGGCATGCGCCCCCAGCGCGGAGACCGTCTCGACCTGCTCGTCGAGCACGCGGCCGATCTCGGGAAGCCCGAGTCCCAGCTCGCGCAGGACGAGGATCCGCTGCAGGCGCAGCAGGGCCGCGCCGTCGTAGAACCTCTGCCCGCCATGGCCGGTGCGGCTCGGGGCGAGCAGGCCCACCTGCTGGTAGTGGCGCAGGGTGCGGCTCGTGACGCCGGTGCTGCGGACGATCTCCTGGATCGACCACTCCCGGGCCGGGTGCTGGGGCGACTCCACGGCTCCTCCTCTCGTCGGTCTCCTCCGGTGCGATCACGATCATTCCCCTTGACGTCGCGTCAAGCGCAAGGGGGTGTTCCGGGGCACGTCGACGCCCGCCGGACCGTGCGGGGCACGAACGGCGGGCGTCGCGAGGGGCGGGCGTCTGCAGAAAGGGGCTTCAGGCGGCACGCAGCGGAGCTCAGCGCCGCGGCGTGCCGCCTGAGTCCCGATTCTGCAGGCAGGACCGGGTCATGCAGGCGGGCCCGGGGCGCACGTGTCGGGCCGGAGCGACGAGTCGCCCGGCGGGCGACCGTCGCTCAGTAGCCGATGGACCTCAGGTACTCGCGGGACTCGCGGATGCAGTCGATCGGGTCGCGGCCGTAGGTGTCGTCCTGCTCGATGAGGAAGTACTCGGCACCGGCCTTCTCCGCGGCGGGCAGCAGCGCGGGCCAGTTCATGTTGCCCTGGCCCACCTCGGCGAACTGTCCGAGGGAGAGGAAGGTCCCGTAGAACTCCTTCATGTCCATCTCGCCGGCATCGAAGCGCCTCACGGCGTCCTCGGGCATCGGCGCGACGCGGAAGTCCTTGACGTGGATGAGCTTGCAGGCGCCGGTGTAGGCCTCGAGCATGTCCAGCGGAGCCATGCCGCCGCGCTGGACCCAGTGCAGGTCCACCTCGAAAAGCAGCGAGGGTGCGACGCGGCGCACGATGTCGAAGATCCGCTCGCCGTCGAACTTGATGAGGTCCACGTGGTGGTTGTGGTAGCAGAGCGTGATGCCCTTCTCCGCGAGGCGGGCCGCATAGGGCTCGACGGAGGCCGCCCAGTCCTCGGCCGCCTTCTTCGAGGTCATCGCCGAGAACGGCATCATGCCGATGCGCAGGAAGCGCGCACCGGTCTTCTCGCACGCCTCGACGGCGCGGTCGAACTCGGTCTCGAGCGCGAAGCCGTTGCCGCCCGGGGCGATCGAGACGCTCATCGCGGCGGTCTCGACGCCGAGGTCCGCCTTGCCGCGCACGAGGTCGTCGATGAGCTCGTCGGTCATCTCCACCTGGGAGACCTCGACGGCGTCGATGTCGAGCTCGCGCACCTGGCGCAGGACCTCGTACATCCCCTTCTCGTTGATCTGGTCCTTGAGCATCATGAGCTGGAGTCCGAGGACGGGCATGGGTGTTCTCCTTCGAAGAGTGCGGTGGCGGTGGGGAGGCGGGCGCGGCCCGGGCCGACGGGAGGTCGGCGCCGGGCCGCAGGGCGAGCGCTCAGGAGCGGGTGGGGAACTTCCCCTCCTCCTCGATGCGCTTGTTGAGCTCGGCGAGGTACTCCTCGGCCGGGTAGTCCACGAGGTCGATCTCGCGGCCGGTCCAGGCCGACAGCTGCATACCGGAGGCGAGGCGGACGCCGTTGATGCCCTCGGCGCCGTCGGCGATCAGCGGGGTGCCGTCGTTGACGTGCGCCGCGAAGTTGGTGAGGACGTCGATGTGCTGCTGGCCCCAGGCCGACTCGTAGGTCTTCTCCTCGACGGTGTACAGCGAGGAGGGGTCCATCTCGCCGCGGAACAGCTTGGCCACGTCCTGCATGGTCATCTTGTCGCTGAGGCTGCGCTCGTCCTCCGACAGGCGGTAGACGGTGACCTTGTTCGACTTGTCGACGACGACCTTGCCCTTGTCGAACAGCAGCTCGAGGCGGTCGGTGCCGATGATGTCGTTGGTCGAGGTCATGAAATGGCCGGTGACGCCCTCGCCGAAGTCGACGAGCGCGTTGACCTCGTCCTCGGTGGCGATGTCGCGCTGGAAGCCGAAGGCGAGCTTCGCGAAGACCTTCTTCGGGGTGCCGGCGAGCCACTGCCACAGGTCCAGCTGGTGGGGAGCCTGGTTGACGAGCACGCCGCCGCCCTCGCCGCCCCAGGTCGCACGCCACTCGGACTGGTCGTAGTAGCCCTGCGGGCGCCACCACGACGTGATGATCCAGGAGGTGTGGCGCAGCCTGCCGAGCTCGCCGGAGTCGATCAGCGCCTTGAGCTCGGTGTAGACCGGGTTGGTGCGCTGGTTGAACATGATGGCGAAGGTGGTCTCGGGATGGTCGGCCGCGAAGGCGTTCATCTCCTCGACCTGCTTGGTGTAGACGCCTGCGGGCTTCTCGGTGAGTGTGTGGATGCCCTTGCCGATCGCGGTGATCGTCATCTCGGGGTGGAGGTAATGCGGCACGGTGGTGACCACGGCGTCGACGTCCCCGGAGTCCAGCATCGCGACGTAGTCGTCGTAGAAGGGAGTGCCGGCGTGCTTCTCGGCGACGGCGTCCTTCTTCGCGGGATCGGTGTCGGCGATGGCGCCGAGCGTCATGCCCGCGATCTTCCCGTCGGCCAGGAGGCCGGCGTACATGCCGCCCTGGGCGCCGAATCCGATGATGCCGAGGCGGACGTTCTTCTCCGACATGGTGTCTCCGTTCTGTGGTGGTGCCGCGCTCCAGAAGGGGCGCGGAGGGATCTGGGGGAACGAGGAACGAGGGGAGGGAGGGAGGAACGCGCTATCCCTCCCCATCGAGCCTATATGCGTCGGCGGCCCCGCGACCGGGACCGCCGACGCGAGGGGATCAGGCCTGCTCGGGAGCCGAGGCGGCGGCCGCCGCGTGGCGCTCCTCGAGGATCGCGACGTTCTCGTCGACCCGCTTCTTGGTCAGCGGGTACCAGAAGGCGAGGGCCAGCAGCGAGACCAGCAGCAGCAGGGCGGGGACGAGGGTGCCGAGGGTGTAGATGCCGTCGAGCACGGACTGGCTCTGCTCCACGCCGCCGGACTGGTAGCCGATCCAGCCGAGCGCCCAGCCGACGAGACCGCCGGCGATCGCCTGGCCGAGCTTGCGGGACCAGGAGTACATCCCGTACACCGTCGCGTCGTTGCGCTCGCCGGTGCGGATCTCCTGCAGGTCGATCACATCGGTGATGAACGCCCAGATGAGGATGTTCAGCGCGGAGACGCCGAGCATCAGCAGGGCGTAGCCGACCATGAACACGTAGGGGCTGTCGGTGCGGATGACGAACAGCAGCACGCCGGAGATCACGCCGAGGATCAGGCCGACGGCGCCGACCTCCTTCTTGCCGAACGTCTTGGCGAGCTTCGAGGCGACGGGGACCAGCAGCAGGGTGGGGGCGAGGCCCACGAAGTTCACCAGGCTCAGGAGCTGACCGTTGTTGAAGTACTCGTTGAGCATGTACGGCATCATGCCGCCGAGCATCATGAAGGCGACCAGCATGAACAGAGCGGTGGTGATCAGGCCGGTGAGGCCGCGGTTGGTGAGCATCGAGCCGAGCGCCTGGCCGAGGCCCTGGCGCTGGTCCTTCTGCTTCGGCGGGGTGGTGATGCGCTCCTCGACGTTGACGAAGCACAGCAGGTAGCAGATCACGGCGAGGACGCCGCAGCCGAGGGCGGCCCACATCATCCGGGTCCCGGACATCTCCGACTGGCCGGAGACCTGGACGAAGACGACCAGCGGCAGGAGCACGGAGATCGCGAGGTTCGCGAGGGTGCCGCCGAGGGAGCGGAACACCGACAGTGAGGCGCGGTGGCCAGGATCGTTGGAGATCACCGAGGCCATGGAGCCGTAGGGGATGTTGATCAGGGTGTAGAAGACCGAGCCCCACAGGATGTAGGTGGCGATCATCCAGGCCAGGCGGGTGCCGTAGGCGCCGTCGGCCACGAAGGGCGAGAACATCAGGAACGCCATGACGGTCACCGGGATCATGATCCGCAGCAGCCAGGGCTTGAAGCGGCCGGAGCGGCCGGGCTTCAGGGTGTCGATCAGACGCCCGGCGCCGACGTCGGTGAACGCGTCGAGGATGCGCGCGACGAAGAGCAGGGTGCCCACGTGCGCGGCGCTGATGCCCATGACGTTCGTGTAGAAGATCATGAAGAACGTGGACTGGAGGATGAACGTGAAGTCGTTCCCCCAGTCGCCGAACATGTAGCCGAGCTTGTCGCGCCAGCTGAACGGCCTGACGTCCTTCTTCTGTGCGGGTGTCGCTGCGGTGGTGCTCATCGTCGTAGCTCCTTCGGGCTCATCCTTGAGTCGCGAGAGCGGCATGCGCGGGGGTGCGGGCTGCTCTGATCGCGGTGCTCTCCGGCGGACCGGTGAGGCGGGGTGCTGAGAGTCTGGTCAGGAGCTCGGAGGAGATGGCGATGTTGCCGGAGGTTGCAGTGTTGCCGATTGGTCTCGAACTTGTTGTCTGGTGAGTAACGGAGGTCTCACCAGCGATGACGTTCTTGTCGCCGCGAAGAGATGTCGGTCACATTGCAGGGAGGCGGCCAGGGACCCTGGTCGGTTGCCAAAGGTTGCCGGCGGTCGGCTCGGTGCGCCGAGCGGCGCTGCGTTCCGCGACGCACGTCGGCGTGTCCCCCGGAGTCCCGGAGGCGCCGACGGGAACGACGGACGGCCGGGCCTCCCACGCGGGGAGACCCGGCCGTCCGGGAGGGGGCGGCGGAGCCGCAGGCGGTCATCGCCCCGTCGGGGGCGCGGCCGCTGAGGGGATCAGTAGAGGTTCAGGAAGGCCTGCAGGACCTCGACGGTGTCCCCGTCGATCTCGTCGGAGCCGTTCTGGGTGGCGCCGATCTCGTGCTGCAGGCCGGCGACGGTGTCCTCGCCGATCTTCCCGTCCTGCGAGGTCTTGGCCCAGGCCTGCAGGGCGAGGGTGGTCTCCTCGTCCATCTCGCCGGTCTGCTCGACGCCCAGCCAGTCCTGGAGGGCGGTGATGGTCTTCGGGCCCATCTTGCCGTCGACCTCGAGGGTGCCGGCGACGGAGAGGCCACCGGTGGCCTTGGAGCCGGGCTCGCCCTTGGACTCCTGCGGGGCCGGGGCGGCCTCCTCGGCCGGGGCCTCCTGCTGCTCCTGCTTCGGCTCCTCCTGCTTCTTCTCGGTCTCCTTGGTGAAGCCGTTCTCGTCGCAGTTGTCGGCGATGCCGTCGCCGTCGCAGCTCCAGTCGCCCTGGGGCTCGGTGCTCTCGCGCTCGGTGGAGCGGTTCGCCTGCTGGTCGGACTCGCGGGGCTCGGGAGCCTGCTGCTCCTGCTCCGGGGCCTCCTGCTCGGGAGCCTCCTCCTGCTGCTCGGCCGCGGGGGCGCCCGAGGTGTCGGCGCCGCCGGAGAGCGGGCCGCCGCAGTTGGGCCATGCGCCCGCGCCCTGGCCCTCCAGGACGCGCTCGCCGATCGCGATCTGCTGGCTCTTCGAGGCCTGGTCGGCGGTGGCGGCGTACTCGGTGCCGCCGTAGCCCTCCCAGGTCTGCTGGGAGAACTGCAGGCCGCCGTAGTAGCCGTTGCCGGTGTTGGTGGACCAGTTTCCGCCGGACTCGCAGGCGGCGACCTCGTCCCAGCCGGTGGCGGCCGAGGCGGAGGTAGTCGTCGCGGCGATCATGCCGGAGGCGACGACGGCGCCGCCGGCGACGGCGACGGCCGAGCGGCTGAGGCCGCGGCGGAAGGTGGCAGCGCGGGAAGTGCGCTTGGCGTGGGTGCTGTGCTTGGACAAGGGGACGTCCTCTCACGTCGTGGGCGGTCGACGGCCCCGGGCGGGCGCGGCTCGACCTCTTCGGACGTCGGCCACCGTAGGGGCTCGCCGCCCCCTCGCGGCAAGGACCCGGGCCCGGAACTGACCGGGGTTTTACTCTTCCGGTTCGAGGGCATGACTCGACGAGCGGCGTATTGCGCGCTGCTGACCTGCGGTGACGCGGTGAGCTTCCTGTTCGGGATGGCGCGGTGTGAGTCATGGCGCGTCCTGTGGCGCCCTTCACAGCACCCGTCCACCGCGCGGTCGGCCGACGGCACGCGGTCCGTCGGGCTCGCGGCAGGTGCTGCTGCTAGTGCTCGGCGTGCTGGGCCGCACCGCACGGGCCGGACGATGGCCGAGAGATGGCGCCAGGTGTTCCTCTACGCCTATATAGCCGTAGAGGAACGCCCAGCGCCAGTGACCGACCATGGCCAGGCGGGCCAGGCGGGCCATCTGGGCCAGGCGGACCGGGCGAGCCAGGCGGGCCGGGCGGGCCAGGTGGGCCTGGCGGGCACGGGGCGGGGTCAGCGGGGCCGGTCCACCCGATGGG
>NZ_KV788934.1:0-3874 GCF_001807385.1 Brachybacterium sp. HMSC06H03
CGGGCGGTCCGGCGGAGGCGACCGGTGCCGGCATCGTCGAGGGCGAGGCCGGCTCGTCGGCCCCCGCGCGCCGCATCGTCCCGCGCCAGGAGCTCACCGGCCCCACCCGCGGCCGGATCGAGTTCGACCACGTCGCCTTCTCCTACACCCCGGAGAAGCCGCTGATCAGCGACCTGTCGCTGACGGCGGAGCCCGGGCAGACGATCGCGATCGTCGGCCCCACCGGCGCGGGCAAGACCACCCTGGTCAACCTGATCATGCGGTTCTACGAGATCGACGCCGGCGAGATCCGGCTCGACGGCGTGGACATCCGCGCCCTGGACCGCGGCGCGGTGCGCTCCCGCGTGGGCATGGTGCTGCAGGACGCGGTGCTCTTCGGCGGCACGATCCGGGAGAACATCCGCTACGGCCGGCTGGATGCGACCGACGAGGAGGTGGTCGCCGCCGCGACCGCCACCTTCGTGAACCGCTTCGTGCACACCCTCCCCGACGGCTACGACACCGTCATCGAGGACGAGGGCGCGAACGTCTCCGCCGGCGAGCGGCAGCTGATCACGATCGCCCGCGCCTTCCTCGCGGACCCCGCGCTGCTGATCCTCGACGAGGCCACCAGCTCCGTGGACACCCGCACCGAGGTGCTCGTGCAGGAGGCGATGGCGGCGCTGCGCACCGACCGCACCAGCTTCGTCATCGCGCACCGGCTCTCCACCATCCGCGACGCCGACGTGATCCTGGTGATGGAGCACGGCGACATCGTCGAGCAGGGCTCGCACGACGAGCTGCTCGCCGCGGGCGGCGCCTACCACCGGCTGTACTGGTCGCAGTTCGCCGACGGTGTGGACCCCGACGAGGACGAGGCCGTGCTCGAGGGCACCCCCACCGGCCCCGTCCCGGCCGTCGCCGCGGTCGAGCACGAGGGCGAGTAGCGGGGGCAGGGGGCAGAGTCGGCACATCGGCCGGCCGAGCCATGCCACGCCGCCCCGCCCTATCTCGCCCCGCCTCGACCGGGCCAGGCCGGGCGGGCCGCACCTTTTGTGCCCGTGAGGCTTCATGTGGGCCCCCGCATGAGTCCTCACGGGCACAAAACCTTCTGCCATCCCGCCGCGTCCCGTCCCGCTCGCCTCGCGGCTCGAGAGCCTGCGGGAAACCCCCTGGGCAGCTCCGTCGGTCGCAGGTAGCGTCGAGGGCATGGACGTCACCGTCATCGGAGGCGGCATCGCCGGCCTCGCCCTCGCCCACCAGCTCGCCCCCGACCACGACGTCACCGTGCTCGAGGCCTCCCCGGGCCCCCGCGGCGGCGGCTACATGATCGACTTCTTCGGCCCCGGCTTCGTCGCCGCCGAGCGGATGGGGATCATCGACGAGCTCCGCTCCCGCGGCCACGTCTACGAGGGCGTGCGCTACGGGACGCCCGACGGGGCCGAGTCCGGCCGGATCGACGTCGGACCCCTCGCCGCGGCCCTCGGCGGACGCTACTTCTCCATCCTGCGACCGGAGGTCGAGCTCGGGCTCCTCGCCGTGCTGCCGCGCTCCGTCGACCTGCGCTACACGGCCCGTGTCGTCGCGGTCCGCGACATCGGGCTGCAGGGCGGGGGCTCCCCGCGCGGCGCCCTGGTCGAGCTCGCCGACGGGACCACGCTCGCCTCCGACCTCGTCGTGGCCTGCGACGGAGTGCGCTCCCCGGTGCGGGAGAGGGTGGCTCCCGGTCACGGGAAGATCGTGCCGATGGGCTATCGGGTGGCGAGCTACCTCTACCCGGATCCCGAGCTCGCAGGCGAGCTGGGGGAGCGGATGCTCATGACCGACACCGTCGGCCGGGTGGGCTGGGCGTACGCGGCCGGCGAGGGCCGGGTGGGCGCGATGTTCGCCGAGCGCACCGATGCTGCGAGCACCGAGCGGCCCGTCCCTGATCGGGATCGGCTCCAGCGTGACTTCGCCGGCCTCCACCCGCAGGTCGACCGGGCCCTCGAGAACGCCCCGGAGTCCTTCTACGACGACCTCGCCGCCCAGGCGATCGCGCCCCGCTGGAGCCGCGGGCGCGTGGCCCTCGCCGGGGACGCCGCCCACGCCCCCTCGCTCCTGGCCGGGCAGGGCACCTCGCTCGCGATCGCGGGGGCGGAGGCGCTGGCCCGGAGCCTCCGTGCGGCCGGGCCGCACGTCGAGGTGGGGCTGGTCGAGTACGAACGGCGCTGGCGGCCGACGGCCGAGCAGGTGCAGCTCGCGGGCCGTCGCAGCGCCTCCTTCTTCGCCCCCGCGAATCGTGTCCAGCTGCGCCTCCAGCAGATCGCCCGCCGAGCGGTCACGCTGCCCGGGGCGCGCCTGTTCGCAGCGCGGAGCGTCCTCGGCCACTGAGCCGATCCGGGCGCCCGGCGGCGAGGGGACGACCCGTCGGGCCATGCGCGTCGCGGGGACGCCGCAGGCGGATCCTGATCGGTCGGCGGTGACCCGTCGTCGAGGTATCTCCGGCGGATCCCACCCGTCGACGGGGCCGGTTCCCCCGCGCGGGTGCCCCGCGGCGGGGCCGCGGCTCGGAGGGCCGACACTACGGCGCAGCGGCGACCAGCGCCCCATGCTTTTCCGGGAGCCGGCCCTGCAGTGAGGGCGATGCCGGGACCGGAGGGCTCGAGGCGCGGTGCCGTGGAGGGTGCCGATTCGCTGCCCGACGTCGCGTCCCCGGGAGGGCAGGGGCGCGGCGCCTCAGCGGGTGCCGAGCCGCTGGGCGGCGGTGCGTCCCCGGGAGGCCAGGGGAGCGGAGCCGACCGCCTTCGCGAGCCCGACCGTCGCCCCGTTGCCGTAGAAGGTCTCGATCCCGTCCGCGGGCACGGCATAGGTCTCGTGCCAGATCCCGACCGCGCCGGGGTGCTTCCGGGCCGCTTTGTTGAACGCCTTCCAGGCCGGCAGGTGCTCGGCGCTCGACATGCTCGCGTAGGCGTAGAGGTGCTCGGTGCTGCGCCAGTACTGCACCACCCAGGGGCCCTTCGCGCCGATCAGGGTGTCCGCGCCGAGGAAGCCGAGGTCCTCGGCCTCGCCGCGCTCGGCCGCGGCGCGGTTGCGGTGCAGCTCGGCGAGCATGCGCGGCATCGCGGCGGCGACGGGGGCCCACAGGTCCGGCCGCCATGGGGCGCGGATGGTCATGCCGATGTGGAAGACGACAAGGTCGTCGACTTCGGCGTGGGTCAGGTTCGGGGGCCGACGGTCGGTGGAGGCGGCCGGGCGGTCAGCGGGCGCGGCGGGGTGGTCCATGGGGCCCTCGTCTCAATTAGAAAGTGCTACTGTCTAAGGGTGCTCTCGGGTCGACTCCCCGTCAAGGGTGTTCCGGGCCGCTGTCCTTCTCCGTCCTGCCCGACCCGTCGGTCCTCGCCGCGTTCGGCCCGGTGCGTCCCGTCCGCCCGGCGCTGCCCGCCCGACCCCGCCGTCTCGCGCAGCGGCGGATCTGCGTGAGAATTGAGGCCGTCCCGTCGGCGTGCTCTCGGTCCGATGTCCAGCCCGCTGTCGCACTCCCGGAAGGAGCTCGATGAGGATCTCCGCCCTCTCCGCGCGCACCGAGGTGCCGATCGGCACGATCAAGTTCTACCTGCGCGAAGGCCTGCTCGCGCCGGGGCGGCAGACCTCCCGCACCACCGCCGAGTACGACGAGTCGCACGTCGAGCGGATCCGCCTCGTGCGCGCCCTGACCGATGCCGGGGGACTGGGCATCGCGGCGGTGCGCCGCATCGTCGAGGTGCTCGACGCGCCCGGGCCCGCCCGCCTCGACCTGCTCGCCACCGCGCAGCACGCGCTGCTCGCCGACGAGCCGGCGCCCACGGCGCCGACCGGGCGGACGCGGGTCGATGGGGCCGATGGGGCCGACGAGGCCGACGGCGCTGGCGACCCC
>NZ_KV788935.1:0-13314 GCF_001807385.1 Brachybacterium sp. HMSC06H03
TCGGCGGCCTCGTCGCCGCGGGCGCCCTGGCCGGCACCACGCGCGCCACCTGGGTGCAGGCCACCGCCCCCGACCTCGCCGGCACCGCGCAGGACGTCGCGGTCAGCGGCGCGGACGCCGCCCCGGCGGTGCTCGCCCTCGCCCTCGCGGCCCTCGCCGCGGCGCTGGCGACCTCGCTCTCGAGCCGCTGGGTGCGCCTCCTCACGGGGCCGGTCCTGATCGCCGCCGGGCTCGGCGCGGGACTCGCCTCCCTCACCCCGCTGCGCGACCCCGCCGCGGCCGCCGGCTCCGCCGTCACCGAGTCCACCGGGGTGGTCGGCGCGGAGGTCGCCGCGGACGCGACCAGCTGGCCGCTGATCGCCCTCGTCCCGGCCCTCGCCGTGATCGCCACCGGCGTGATCGTGCTGATCGCAGGCGGTTCCTGGCCCGTCGGCAGCCGCTACCGCAGCGCCGCCGTCACCACCGCCGCCGATCCCGCGGAGGACCCCGCCGCCGCCTGGGACGCCCTCACCCGCGGCGAGGACCCGAGCCTCGCCGTCCCCGGCGAGGACGAGGACGCACCGCGCGCGGGGACGGACCCCGCGGATGCTCCCGGGGCCGACGGCGCCGGGACGCCCCCGCAGCGCTGACCGCCTCGCGCAGCACGCCGCGGACGATGCCGTCGTCCGACGGCATGACGTGGCACAATGGCCCCGACCGGGACCCAGACTGGAGAAGGATCATGTCGAAGACCTACACCGTGCCGCCGCCGCCCCATCACAACGAGGGGAAGACCGTCGCGGCGTGGACGATGAACATGGGCATCGTGATCGGCTCCGTCGCGATCGCCGCGGGCCTCATCCTCCCCGAGATGACGGTGCTGATCTGGGTCGGCGCGGCGATCGTCGTGCTCGCGATCCTGGCCGGCGTCGTGATGTCCAAGGCCGGCCTCGGCCAGCCGAAGAGGTACGGCCACCCGGTCACCGAGGCCGTCGCCGTCGCCGAGACCCGTCCCGACGAGGCCCCCGCCGAGGCCGGCGCCCGGTGACCCTCGCGGCGCAGGAGCGGGACGAGCAGCTCGGCGCGGGAGGACCCGCGCGCGGTGCGCACCGGCTCCTGCTGCCGCTCGGCATCATGGGCGCCGCACTGGCGCTCGCGGTCGGGGTGCAGCTGATCTTCGACCCGTTCCGCACCCATGTGCCGCTGTGCATCGTCAACCACCTCACGGGCATCGAGTGCCCCGGCTGCGGAGCGATCCGCGCCGTGCACTCCCTGCTCGCCGGCGACCTGCTGCTGGCCCTGCGCAGCAACCTGCTGATCATCCTCGCGATCCCGCTGACCGCGATCGGCATGGGGGTGTGGGCGCTGCGCCGGGCGCGGGGCCTCACCACCGAGCTCACGCCCTCCCGCACGACGGTGCTCGTGCTCACCGGCGTCGTGCTGGTCTTCACGGTGCTGCGGAACCTCCCCGCCTTCTGGTTCCTGGCACCGATCTCGTACGTCGGCGGCTGAGCCCCGCCCCGCGGACCGCAGCCTCGTGCGCGGCGCCGCCCCACCCGCTTCAGGAGGATCGAGTGACCACCACCGGAACCGTTCTCGACGACATCATCGTCGGCGTCCGCGAGGATCTCGCCCCCCGGCGTCGCGCCGTGCCGGACGCCGAGATCGAGGCGCGCGCTCAGGCCGCCGCCCCCGCCCTCGACGCCCGCGCCCGGCTGGCCGGCG
The DNA here is from genome assembly GCF_001807385.1 of Brachybacterium sp. HMSC06H03. Lineage (NCBI taxonomy): Bacteria > Bacillati > Actinomycetota > Actinomycetes > Micrococcales > Dermabacteraceae > Brachybacterium > Brachybacterium sp. HMSC06H03. Next base: position 1,705 of record NZ_KV788935.1, read on the forward strand.
ACGGCACCACCATGGGCCTGATCGCCGAGGTCAAGCGCGCCAGCCCCTCCAAGGGCGCCCTGGCGGAGATCCCCGAGCCGGCCGAGCTCGCCGGCACCTACGCCGACTCCGGAGCCTCCGCGATCAGCGTCCTGACCGAGCAGCGCCGGTTCCGCGGTTCCCTCGCCGACCTCGACGCCGTCCGCGAGAGGGTCGACGTGCCGGTGCTGCGCAAGGACTTCGTCGTCGAGCCGTACCAGGTGCACGAGGCCCGCGCCCACGGGGCGGACATCGTGCTGCTGATCGTCGCCGCGCTCGAGGACGGTCCGCTGCAGGAGCTGTACGCCCTCACCGGCGAGCTGGGCATGCAGGCGCTGGTCGAGACCCATACGGAGGAGGAGCTCGAGCGGGCCCTCGTCCTGGACCCGCAGCTCCTCGGCGTCAACGCCCGCAACCTCAAGGACCTCACCGTCGACCTGGACCGTGCCGCGGCCCTGCTGCGCCGCATCCCCGCCGGACCCCTCGCCATCGGCGAGTCCGCGGTCGGCGCCCGCGCCGACGTCGAGGCCTACGCCGCCGCCGGCGCGGACGCCGTCCTGGTCGGTGAGGCCCTGGTGACCTCCGGGGACCCCGCCGACGCCGTCTCCTCGTTCCGCAGCGTCGCCCGCCGCGGCCGCCCCCTCCCGGAAGGAGCCCAGGCATGAGCACCCCCGACCCCGTGCTGCCCGACCTCACCCGACCCTCGACGGCGCTGCGCTCCGAGGCCGGGCCCTACTTCGGCGACTTCGGCGGGCGCTTCCTGCCCGAGGCGCTCGTGCCCGCCCTCGACGAGCTCACCGAGACCTACGAGAAGGCGATCGTCGACCCGGAGTTCACCGAGGAGCTGCGGCGTCTGGCCGCCGAGTACACCGGGCGTCCCTCGCTGCTGTCCGAGGCGCCGCGCTTCTCGGCCCTCGCCGGCGGCGCGCGGATCCTCCTCAAGCGCGAGGACCTCAACCACACCGGCTCGCACAAGATCAACAACGTGCTCGGCCAGGCGCTGCTGACCCGACGCATGGGCAAGACCCGCGTGATCGCCGAGACCGGCGCGGGCCAGCACGGCGTCGCCACCGCGACCGCCGCGGCCCTGTTCGGGCTTGACTGCACGATCTACATGGGCGCCGAGGACACCGAGCGCCAGGCCCTCAACGTCGCCCGCATGCGCCTGCTCGGCGCCGAGGTGGTCGCCGTCGAGCAGGGCTCCCGCACCCTCAAGGACGCCATCAACGAGGCCTTCCGCGACTGGGTCGCGAACGTGGAGACCACCCACTACCTGCTGGGCACCGTCGCGGGACCCCACCCGTTCCCCGCCATGGTGCGCGACTTCCACCGCATCATCGGCGAGGAGGCCCGTGCCCAGACCCTCGAGCGGGTGGGCCGACTGCCCGATGCGGTCGTCGCCTGCGTCGGCGGCGGCTCCAACGCGATGGGCATCTTCCACGCGTTCCTCGACGACACCGATCCGCTCGTGCGCCTCGTCGGCTGCGAGGCCGGCGGCGACGGCGTCGCGTCCGGCCGTCATTCGGCGACCATCACCGGCGGCTCCGCCGGGGTGCTCCACGGAGCGCGCAGCTTCGTCATGCAGGACGAGGACGGCCAGACCATCCCCTCGCACTCCGTCTCCGCCGGGCTGGACTACCCCAGCGTCGGCCCCGAGCACGCCTGGCTCGCGGACATCGGCCGCGCCGAGTACCGCGCGATCGACGACGGCCCCGCCATGGAGGCCTTCGCGCTGCTGTCCATGACCGAGGGCATCATGCCCGCGATCGAGTCCGCCCACGCCCTCGCCGGCGCGCTCGAGCTGGGACGCGAGCTCGGGGAGGACGCCGTGATCCTGGTGAGCCTCTCCGGCCGAGGGGACAAGGACGTGGACACCGCCTCGCGCTGGTTCGGGCTGGTGGGCGACGATCCCGCGCGCGCCGACCTCGCCGTCCTGCGCGATCTCGCCCGCACCGCCGCACCCGCCGCCCAGGAGGAGGACCGATGACCGCCGCCGACACCCGCCGCCTGCGCGCCGGCGATGTCCTGGACCGCGCCCGCGCCGAGGACCGGGCCGCGCTCATCGGCTACCTGCCCGTCGGATATCCCGACCTCGACCGCACGATCGAGGCTGCGAAGGTGCTCATCGACCACGGCGCGGACATGATCGAGCTGGGCCTGCCCTACTCCGACCCCGTCATGGACGGGGCAGTGATCCAGCAGGCCGCCTCCGCCGCGCTCGAGCGCGGCACCCGCACCCGGCACGTCCTGGAGGCCGTCGAGCAGCTCTCCGGCCGCGGCGCCGCGATCCTGGTGATGAGCTACTGGAACCCGGTGCTCGTCTACGGGCCCGACGCCTTCGCCCGCGACCTCGCCGCCGCCGGCGGCGCCGGGCTGATCACCCCCGACCTCATCCCCGACGAGGGCGCCGACTGGATCGCGGCCTCCGAGCAGCGCGGCGTGGACCGTGTGTTCCTCGTCGCACCGAGCTCCCCGCGGGACCGGCTCGAGCATGTGGTCTCGCACACGCGCGGATTCGTGTACGCGGCGAGCACCATGGGCGTCACCGGCACCCGGGCCAGCGTCTCCACCGCCACGGAGGGCCTCGTCGAGCGCACCCGGGCGGCCGGGGCGAGGAACGTCTGCGTGGGACTGGGCGTCTCGAACGGTGAGCAGGCCGCGCAGGTCGGCGCGTACGCTGATGGAGTGATCGTCGGCTCCGCCTTCGTGCGCGCCCTGATCGAGCACGAGGGCGACGACGCGGCGGCCCGCACGGCCCTCGCGGCCGTCGCGGCGGATCTCCGCGGCGGCGTCGAGCGCGCCCGCACCTGACCAGCCTCGCAGGACCCACAGTCGAGAGGAGAGCACGCGATGATCCCCAGCCCGAGCATCTCCGCCCTCTCCCTCGGCCCCCTCACGATCCACTTCTACGCCCTGTGCATCCTCGCCGGCATCGGCGTCGCGCTGTGGTGGGCGACGAAGCGGTGGGAGGCCCGCGGCGGCGACGGCGACACCCTCTTCGACATCGTCTTCGTCGCGGTGATCGCCGGGATCATCGGCTCTCGCGTCTGGCACGTCCTGACCTCCCCGGCGCCCTTCTTCGGGCCCGGGGGCGACCCGCTCTCGGTGCTGTACATCTGGCAGGGCGGGCTCGCGATCTACGGCGGCGTCGCCGGCGGCGCCCTCGCGGTGTGGATCATGGCCCGGCTCAAGGGCGTCTCCTTCACCGCGCTGGCCGACACGATCGCCCCCACCATCATGCTCGCCCAGGTGCTGGGCCGCTTCGGCAACTGGTTCAACCAGGAGCTCTACGGCCCGCCGCTGGACGCCTGGTGGGCGTGGGACGTGACCTGCGAGACGAACGGGGCCACGATCGCCGGCTGCGTGCCGGGCACCTACCACCCCACCTTCCTGTACGAGCAGCTGTGGAACCTCGCCGGCCTCGCCGTGCTCCTGCTGCTCAGCCGCAGCTTCCAGTGGGCGGGCGGCCGTGTGTTCTGGGCCTACGTCGCGATCTACTCCACCGGACGCGCCTGGATCGACGCGATCCGCTCCGAGCCCGTGCTGATGGTCGGCCCGCTGCGCATCCACACCCTCGTCGCCCTGCTCATGGTGCTCGTGGGGGTGGGTATGTTCGTGCTGCTCACCCTGCGCGAGCAGAAGCGCGGGGGAGAGGTCGTCGCCGCCGACGGCTCCTTCAGCCTGCCCGCCCAGACCGAGGGCAACGGCCCCGATGAGGACGAGGTCGAGAAGTCGGGCACGCCTCCCTCTCCCGGCCCCGCTCCCTCACCCGGCCCCTAGGGCCCACCTCCTGGCGGCGCGAAGCGCGCGGAGGGCGGCCCGGGGCCCGGGCGCTCGTCGGATCCTCGACGAGCCCGTCACCGGCCGCCGCTCCAGAAGGGCTCCCGCGTCATGCTCCCCCTCACCTCCCGCTTCTCGTCCCTCCCTGCCGCCCAGGGCCTCTACCGGCCGGACAGCGAGGTCGACTCCTGCGGCGTCGCGATGATCGCGACGCTCCGGGGCACCCCCCAGCACCGCATCGTCCAGCACGCCCTCGAGGCGCTGCGCAACCTCGATCACCGCGGCGCGGTCGGCGCCGAGGAGAACACCGGTGACGGCACGGGGATCATGGTCCAGCTGCCCGACGCCTTCCTCCGTGAGGTCAGCGGCCTGGCCCTGCCGCCGCTGGGGCAGTACGCCGCCGGCATCGCCTTCGTGCCCCGCACGGCCGACGGCCGCGCCGCCGTGCTCGAGACCCTCGAGCGCGTCGCCGCCGAGGAGGGGCTGCGACTGCTCGGCACCCGCGAGGTGCCCGTGACCGACGGGCTCGTCGGGCCCTCGGCCGAGGAGGTCCGCCCCGACTTCGTGCAGGTCTTCCTCGCCGACGCCCGCGCCGAGCGCACCGGCCTCGAGCTCGAGCGGGCCGTCTTCGCCACTCGCCGCCGCGTCGAGCACGCCACCGAGGGCTACTTCCCCTCCCTCTCGACCCGCGTGATGGTGTACAAGGGGATGCTCACCCCCGTCCAGCTCGACGAGTTCTACCCCGATCTGCGCGATCCCCGCTTCGCCTCCGCCCTCGCGATCGTCCACTCGCGCTTCTCGACCAACACCTTCCCCGCCTGGCCGCTCGCCCACCCCTTCCGCACCCTCGCGCACAACGGCGAGATCAACACGGTGATCGGCAACCGCAACCGGGTCCGGGCGGCCGAGGGGTCGATGGCCACCGACGCCTTCGGCGAGGACTTCTCCCGCCTGCTGCCGATCACCACGCCCGGCGGCTCGGACTCCGCGGGCCTCGACGAGGTCGCCGAGCTGCTGCACCTCTCGGGCCGCTCCCTGCCCCACGCGCTGATGATGCTGGTGCCCGAGCCCTGGGAGAACGACGAGTCGATGGACCCGGACCTGCGGGCCTTCTACGAGTTCCACGCCGCGCTCCAGGAGCCCTGGGACGGGCCCGCGGCCGTCGTCTTCTCCGACGGCACGCAGGTCGGCGCGCGCCTGGACCGCAACGGCCTGCGTCCGCTGCGCTACTGGGTGATGGAGGACGACCTGGTGATCCTCGGGTCCGAGACGGGGCTCGTGGACGTCCCCCGCTCCGAGGTGGTGCGCACCGGCCGCATCGCGCCGGGAGAGATCTTCCTGCTCGATCTCGAGGCGGGCGAGATCGTGCCCAGCGACGAGCTCAAGCACGAGATCGCCACCGCCCGCTCCTACGCCACCTGGGTGAAGGAGCAGAAGGTCGCGCTCGGTGACCTGCCCCGGCGCGAGCACATCACCCACTCCCGCTCCTCCGTGCTGCGCCGCCAGCAGACCTTCGGGTACACGGAGGAGGAGCTGCGGGTGCTGCTCGCCCCGATGGCCGCCAAGGGCGCCGAGCCGCTCGGCGCCATGGGCACCGACACCCCCATCGCGGTGCTCTCTGACCGTCCCCGGCTGCTGTTCGACTACTTCACGCAGATGTTCGCGCAGGTCACCAACCCGCCGCTGGACTCGCTGCGCGAGGAGATCGTCACCTCGCTCGGGGTGAGCATCGGCCGGTCCCGGAATCTCCTGGACGCGACCCCGCAGCACGCCCGGCAGCTGTCGCTGGATGCTCCGGTGCTGGACAGCGACCAGCTCGCGCAGCTGCTCGCGGTCGACGCCCACCCCGCCACGGCCGACTTCCACACCGTGCGGCTGCGCGGCCTCTACCCGGTCGCCGGCGGCACCGCCGCGCTGCGCGCACGGCTCGAGGAGATCTGCGAGGAGGCCGTCGCCGCGATCGACGACGGCGCGACCTTCCTGGTCCTCTCCGACCGCGACACCAACCAGGTCCTCGCCCCGATCCCCTCGCTGCTGATGACCAGCGCCGTCCAGCACCACCTGGTGCGCACAGGCCGACGCACCTCCGCCGCGCTCGTGGTCGAGGCCGGGGACGTGCGCGAGGTGCACCATGCAGCGCTGCTCATCGGCTACGGCGCCAGCGCGGTCAACCCCTATCTCGCGATGGAGAGCGTCGAGGAGCTCGTCGAGCGCGGGGTGGTCAGCGACCTCAGCCCCGAGCAGGCCGTCGCGAACCTCGCCAAGTCGCTGTCCAAGGGTGTCCTGAAGATCATGTCCAAGATGGGCATCTCCACGGTCGCCTCCTACCGCGGCGCCCAGATCTTCGAGGCCGTGGGCCTCAGCCAGGAGCTGGTGGACACCTGGTTCCCCGGCACCATCAGCCGCATCGGCGGCATCGACCTCGAGGTCATCGCCGAGGAGATCGCCGCCCGCCACGCCCTGGCCCATCCGGTCGACGGCGTGCACCCGCCCCACCGCGGCCTGCCCGTCGGCGGCGAGTACCAGTGGCGCCGCGAGGGCGAGCCGCACCTGTTCACCCCCGAGTCGGTGTTCCGCCTGCAGCACTCCACCCGCGCGAGGAAGTACGACGAGTTCCGCGCCTACACCGACGCGGTCGACGAGCAGCACGAGCGGCTGCTGACGATCCGCGGGCTGCTGCGCCTGCGCACCGACGACTCGCCCGCGATCCCGCTGGAGGAGGTCGAGCCGGTCGAGTCGATCACGCGACGCTTCATGACCGGTGCAATGAGCTACGGCTCCATCTCCCAGGAGGCCCACGAGACCCTCGCGATCGCCATGAACCGCCTGGGCGGCATGTCCAACAGCGGCGAGGGCGGCGAGGACCCCGAGCGGCTGCACGACCCCGAGCGGCGCAGCGCCATCAAGCAGATCGCCTCCGGCCGCTTCGGCGTGACCAGCGAGTACCTGACCTTCGCACGCGACATCCAGATCAAGATGGCGCAGGGCGCGAAGCCCGGCGAGGGCGGACAGCTCCCGCCCGAGAAGGTCTACCCCTGGATCGCCCGGACCCGCCACTCGACCCCCGGCATCGGACTGATCTCCCCGCCCCCGCACCACGACATCTACTCGATCGAGGACCTCGCTCAGCTGATCCACGACGCGAAGAGCGCGAACCCGGCCGCGCGCGTGCACGTCAAGCTCGTCTCCCGCTTCGGGGTCGGCACGGTCGCCACCGGCGTGTCGAAGGCCCATGCGGACGTCGTCCTCATCTCCGGGCACGACGGCGGCACCGGCGCGAGCCCGCTGAACTCCCTCAAGCACGCCGGCCCCCCCTGGGAGCTCGGCCTCGCCGAGACCCAGCAGACCCTGCTGCTGAACGGGCTGCGCGACCGCATCACCGTCCAGGTCGACGGGCAGATGAAGACGGGCCGCGACGTGGTGATCGCGGCGCTGCTCGGGGCCGAGGAGTACGGCTTCGCCTCCGCGCCGCTGGTCGTCACCGGCTGCGTCATGATGCGCGTCTGCCACCTGGACACCTGCCCCGTCGGCGTCGCCACCCAGAACCCCGAGCTGCGCGCCCGCTACGCGGGCCGGGCCGAGCACGTGGTGACCTTCTTCCAGTTCGTCGCCGAGCAGGTGCGCGAGCACCTCGCCGCGCTCGGGCTGCGCTCCCTGGACGAGGCGATCGGACGCACCGACCTCCTCGCCCTGCGCGAGGACCAGCGGGCGCTCACCGCGCTCGGCGAGGCGAAGCGCGAGGGCCTCGACCTCGCCGCCGTGCTCGCCGCGCCCGAGATCCACCCCGGCGACTTCCCGCGCCGCCGCCGCGGCCAGGACCACGGCCTCGAGAAGGCCCCGGACCATCCCTGGATCGCCGCGGCGGAGGAGGTGATCGACGCCCGCGCGGGCACGGTGCGGATCCCCGGGCAGGTGCGGAACATCGACCGCAGCGCGGGGACCCTGCTCGGCCACGAGGTCACCCGCCGCACCGACGGAGCGGGCCTTCCCGACGACGCGGTCGTGCTCGAGCTGACCGGCACCGGCGGACAGTCCTTCGGGGCGTTCCTCCCGCGCGGTGTGAGCATGCACCTCACCGGCGACGCGAACGACTACGTCGGCAAGGGGCTCTCGGGCGGCGTGATCGCCGTCGGCCACGGCGCCGGCACCGGGCCCTCGCTGACCTCCGCCCCGATCGCGGGCAACACCTGCGCCTACGGCGCCACCAGCGGACGCCTGCTGCTGGCGGGCGCCGCGGGGGAGCGGTTCGGGGTGCGCAACTCCGGCGCGACCCTGGTGGTCGAGGGGATCGGCGACCACGGCGCCGAGTACATGACCGGCGGCGCCGTGATCGTGCTCGGACCGACCGGCCGCAACCTCGGCGCCGGCATGAGCGGCGGCACCCTGTTCGTCCTGGACCTCGACCCCTCCTGCCTGAACCCGGCCGACGCCCGGGGCTTCTCCGTCGCCCCCGTGCGCGAGGAGCACCGAGGCTTCGTCCTCGAGGCGCTGCGCGACCACCTGGCCCGCACCGGCTCCGACCGGGCGGCTTCGCTGCTGGCCGACGAGGAGGAGCTGATGGGGCGCCTCACCGAGATCGCGCCCCGCGCCTTCCTCACCATCACCGCGATCCGGGACGACGCGGTGGCCCAGGGGCTCGACCCCGATGCGAACGATGTCTGGAACGAGATCATGGAGGCCACCCATGGCTGATCCCCGAGGATTCCTGCGCACCCGCGATCGCGAGCTGCCCGCCCGCCGCCCGGTCCCGGTGCGCCTGATGGACTGGCGCGAGGTCTACGAGGCCCGCGAGAAGGGCACCCTCTCGGTGGTCTCCCGCCAGGCCGGGCGCTGCATGAACTGCGGCATCCCCTTCTGCCACCAGGGCTGTCCGCTGGGCAACCTGATCCCGGAGTGGAACGACCTGGTCTACCGCGACGACTGGGAGGAGGCCGCCGAGCGCCTCCACGCGACCAACAACTTCCCCGAGTTCACCGGCCGCGCCTGCCCCGCCCCCTGCGAGTCCAGCTGCGTGCTGGGCATCAACCAGCCGCCGGTGACGATCAAGAACGTCGAGGTCTCGATCATCGACCGCGCCTTCGAGGAGGGCTGGGTGCGCCCGGTCCCCGCGACCCGGCACACCGGCCGCTCCGTCGCGGTCGTCGGCTCCGGACCGGCGGGCCTCGCCGCCGCCCAGCAGCTCACCCGCGCCGGCCACGCCGTGGTCGTGCTCGAGAAGGACGACCGCCTCGGAGGGCTGCTGCGCTACGGCATCCCCGAGTTCAAGCTCGAGAAGCGGCACGTCGACCGTCGCCTCGCCCAGATGCGCGAGGAGGGGACCCGCTTCCGCACCGGCGTCGACGTCGGCGGGACCGGCGAGGGCGCGCTGTCCGTCGAGGAGCTGCGCTCCCGCTTCGACGCGGTCGTGCTCGCGACCGGCGCGAGCGTGCCGCGCGAGCTGGCCGTCCCCGGCCGGGAGGCCGCCGGGATCCACCCCGCCATGGACTACCTCACCCAGGCGAACCGCCTCGTCGAGGGCGACTGGCTGGGGGAGCGGATCTCCGCCGAGGGCAAGGACGTGGTGATCATCGGCGGCGGCGACACCGGGGCCGACTGCCTCGGCACCGCGCTGCGCCAGGGCGCCCGTTCGGTGACGACCCTCGCCATCGGCACGCAGCCGCCCAGCGAGCGGGACGAGTCCCAGCCCTGGCCCACCCACCCGGTGCTCTTCGAGGTCTCCACCGCCCACGAGGAGGGCGGCGCACGCTCCTATCTCGCCTCCACCACCGGCTTCGAGGTCGACGCGGACGGCGCCGTGACGGGTCTGCGCGTGGCCCGGACGCAGTTCGTCGACGGTCGCCGCACCCCCACCCCCGGCACCGAGACCGTGCTCCCCGCCACCCTGGTCCTGATCGCGATGGGCTTCGCCGGCGCGAAGGAGCAGGGGCTGATCGAGCAGCTCGGTGTGGAGATGACCTCACGCGGCACCGTCGTGCACGACGGCTCCTGGGCCACCTCGGCTCCCGGCGTCTTCACCGCAGGCGACTGCGCCCGAGGCCAGAGCCTCATCGTGTGGGCGATCGCGGAGGGCCGCTCCTGCGCGGCGGCGGTCGACGAGCACCTGATGGGCAGCAGTTCCCTCCCGCGCCCCGTGCGCCCCGGCGAGAAGCCTGTCACAGTGTGAAAGACTAGGCGGAGTACACGCGACGCCGCGGCCCTGTCACGGCGCTCGTGCGCTGTCCACCGGGCCGCGGCCCTTCACTCGAACTACAGATGGGTTGACATGCGCAAAGCGAAGATCGTCTGCACCCTTGGTCCCGCGACCAACACCTACGAGCAGATCCGGACGCTGATCGAAGCCGGGATGAACGTGGCGCGGATGAATCTCAGCCACGGCACTCACGAGGACCACGAGCAGGTCTACGCCAACATCCGCAAGGCCTCCGACGACCTCGGCAAGAACGTCGCCGTGCTCGTCGACCTGCAGGGTCCGAAGATCCGCCTGGGCAGCTTCGCGGACGGCCCCCACATCCTCGAGGTCGGCGACACCTTCACGATCACCACCGAGGACATCGTCGGCACGAAGGAGCGCGTCTCGACGACGTTCAAGGGCCTGCCGGGCGACTGCCGCCCCGGCGACGTGCTCCTCATCGACGACGGCAAGGTCTCCGTGCGCGTCACGGACGTCACCGAGACCGACGTGACCACCGTCGTGGAGGTCCCCGGGCCCGTCTCCAACCACAAGGGCATCAACCTGCCCGGCGTGGCCGTCTCCGTCCCCGCCATGAGCGAGAAGGACATCGCGGACCTCCGCTGGGGCCTCGCCCTCGGCGCGGACCTGATCGCCCTGTCCTTCGTGCGCGACGCCCACGACATGGACGACGTGCTCCGCATCATGCAGGAGGAGGGGCGCCGCGTCCCGGTCATCGCGAAGATCGAGAAGCCGCAGGCCGTGCGCGCGCTGCGCTCGATCGTCGGCGCCTTCGACGGCATCATGGTCGCCCGCGGCGACCTCGGCGTGGAGCTGCCGCTCGAGCAGGTCCCGCTCGTGCAGAAGCGCGCGATCGAGCTGGCCCGCCGCAACGCGAAGCCCGTGATCGTGGCCACCCAGGTGCTCGAGTCGATGATCGAGAACCCGCGCCCCACCCGCGCCGAGGCCTCCGACTGCGCCAACGCCATCCTCGACGGCGCCGACGCGGTCATGCTCTCGGGCGAGACCAGCGTGGGCAAGTACCCCTTCGAGACCGTGCGCACCATGGCACGCATCGTCACGAACACCGAGGAGAACGGCGCCGACCGCATCCTGCCGCTGGGCACCATCCCGCACACCCGCGGCGGTGCGATCACCCGTGCGGCCTCGGAGATCGGCGACCAGCTCTCCGCGCAGTACCTGGTGACCTTCACCGAGTCCGGCGACACCGCGCGCCGCCTCTCGCGGCTGCGCCCGACCATCCCGCTGCTGGCGATGACCCCGTACCCCGAGGTCGCCCGCCAGCTGTCCCTCACCTGGGGCGTCGAGGCGCACCTGGTGCCGATGCAGAAGGACACCGACGAGATGGTCACCGTCGTCGACGAGCTCCTGCGCGAGCAGAAGGGGCTGCAGAAGAACGACCTGGTCATCATCGCGGCCGGTTCGCCCCCCGGCGTCCACGGCTCGACCAACACCCTGCGCGTGCACCGCATCGGCGACCTCGACGGCACCGAGTCGGCCCGCATCGAGGCCGACCGCATCGCCACCGGTCAGTGACCGCCGAGCAGTGACCTGCGGGCGAAGGCCCGTCCGGTCCGGGGGAGACCCCGGACCGGCGACGGCGCCCGCGGCCGATGGCCGCG
>NZ_KV788936.1:0-2962 GCF_001807385.1 Brachybacterium sp. HMSC06H03
GGGGGCCGCCGACGGGTCCGTCCACCGGGCCGGCGCCGAGGACGCGGCAGGCCCGGACGACCGCCCGGACCCGGACCGCGGGCACCACGTCGAGAGCTCCGCCCCCGAGGACGAGCCCCGCTAGAGCACCGTCTCGGCGCCCATCACCACTGTGCGCGACGGCGGCAGATGCAGCACCTGGGTGCGGTTCGCGGAGCCCTTCTCGAGAAGGCGCACGAGCCGCTTCTGCCAGCGCGGCATGACGGGCTCCTGCCCGGCCTCGATGCGGAACACCGACAGCACGTACATCGCCTCGTCCGCGTCGACCGCGAGCGCGGGCAGATGCCGCCGGCAGACCTCGGGGCAGTCCGCCTCGTGCGAGTGCCCGAGCAGCGCGACCGCGGTGCGCAGCGCGGCGGGGACGTCCTGCGAGTCGTGGAAGCCGACCAGATAGGTCACCTGCACGATCCCCGGCCCGATCTCGCGGGCGTGGACCCGGTCGTCGTGGTGGGCGTGCGGCACCCCGATGTGCTTCATCGTCACGATGACGACGTGCTCGTGGAGCACCCGGTTCATCTCCACCCCGGTGCGCAGCGCGAGCGGCACGGTGGTCGGATCGCCGTGCGGGTAGACGACCAGGCCCGGCACCCGTCGCACCGCGCAGTCGGGGCCGGCGACGAACTGCTCGAGCGGCCCCTCGAGCTCCCGTCGGCGGCCGAAGAGGATCCGCGCCCCGCGATGCCACACCAGCATGATCGTGGTGAGCGCGGCGGCGATGACCAGGGAGATCCAGCCGCCGGCGGGGATCTTCACGATGTTCGCGGCGAGCAGCAGCAGCTCGAGCCCGCCGACCACCGCCGCGAGCGCCACCACCTGCCACAGCGGTCGGCGCAGGATCCGTCGCGCGTACAGCAGGTACAGCGCGAGCACCAGCAGGATCGTCGCGGTGACGGCCAGGCCATAGGCCGCCGCGAGCGCCTCGGAGCGGCGGAAGACGAGCACCAGGGTGACCACCCCTGCGAAGAGCAGCAGGTTGATGGCGGGGAGGTAGACCTGGCCGCCGTGCTCGAGGGAGGTCTGGGTGACCTTGAGCCGCGGCAGCAGCGACAGCCGCGTCGCCTGCCGCGCCACCGAGAACGCCCCGGAGATCACGGCCTGGGAGGCGATCACCGTCGCGACGGCCGAGAGCGCCACCAGCGGGATCCGCAGCGCCTCGGGCACGAGGGTGAAGAAGGGGTTCGCGATCGCGGCGGGGTCGGCGAGGATCAGCGCGCCCTGGCCCAGGTAGTTGATCACCAGCGCCGGGAGCACCAGCGCGAGCCAGGCGACCGCGATCGGGCGGCGCCCGAAGTGGCCCATGTCGGCGTACAGCGCCTCCGCGCCGGTGATCGCGAGGACCACCGCGCCGAGCGCGATGAACGCGACGAAGGGCCGGTCCGCCATGAACGCGATCGCGTGGTGCGGGGACAGCGCGCGCAGTATCGAGGGGCCGGCCAGCAGGTGCGGCAGCCCGATCGCGGCGAGCGTCAGGAACCACAGCGCCATCACCGGGCCGAAGAACCGCCCGATGCCGCCGGTGCCGCGGTGCTGCACGGCGAACAGCGCGGTGAGCACGATCAGCGCGCCGGGCACGATCACGGCGTCGGGCACCGCGGCGGCCACCTCGATGCCCTCGAAGGCGGAGAGCACGGAGATCGCCGGGGTGATCACCGAGTCGCCGAAGAACAGCGCCGCGCCGACCACTCCGAGCACCAGCGTGACGGACGCCTCGCGCGGACCGACCCCGCCGGGCCCGTGCAGCTTGCGCAGCACCAGCGCGGTGAGGGCGAGGATGCCGCCCTCACCCTGGTTGTCCGCCCGCATGATCAGGCCGATGTAGGCGAAGGTCACGATGATCAGCAGGCACCACACGACCATCGAGATCACCCCGAGCACGTCGGCCTCGGTGGGGGCGACGGCGTGGTGGTGGAGGCTGAACACGGTCTGCAGCGCGTACAGCGGGCTCGTGCCGATGTCGCCGAAGACCACGCCGAGCGCGCCGAGCGAGGCCGCGGCGAGCGGGGTCCGGGAGCGGGGCATGCCGCGGTGGTCGAGATGGTGATGGCTGTGCGGGTGGTCGCGGGGCCCAGCGGGGGAGCGCGGCGCGGCCGATGGGGGAGGGGCCTGCGAGGCGGGCTCGTCGGCCGGAGGGGTTCGCTCGGGGTCTGGGGTGAGGGGCTCGTCGGAGCGGGGCGAGCTCGAGGTGTCCTCGTGCACGGAGCGAAATCATGCCACCGCTGCGGCCCGATGCACCCGGCGGGAGCGAGCGGGTTCTGCTCCGTGCGTCACATCCCGCGCCAGATGACTCACACGAGCGCACTCGCGCCGCGATCCTCGACGCCGCCGCGAGCATGCTCGTGGAGCACGGCAGCGGGGTGAGCCTCGCGGACATCGCTCGGCGGGCCGGGGTGCCCAAGGGGGCGCTGACCCATCACTTCCCGCACCGCCTCGAGCTCGAGAAGGCCCTCGTGCACCGCTCCAACGAGCAGCTCTGGGCCGATGTGCACGCCCTCGTCGACCTCTCCGAGAACCGTCCCGGCAAGCTGCTGCGCGCCTATGTGCGCGCCCTGACCGCACCGGACTCGCGGGCGGCCGAGATCTTCTCCCCGTCCTCCCTGCTGACCGTCCTCGGCGAGCGCCCGGGCATGGAGGAACTGGTCGACGAGGACGCGGCGCGCTGGCGCGAGGCGCTCTCGGCCGACGGCTTCGACCCGGCGCAGGCCCTCGTGGTGCGCCTGGCCAGCGAGGGGCTCGCGATGAACATGGGCACGCCCTACGCGACCGAGCAGGAGCGCGAGCTCGCCCACGCCCGCCTGCTGGAGCTGGCCGAGCCGCGCTGATCGCGACGGCCGGCCCGTCTACGATGGCCGCCATGACGTCACCGAGCCGACCCGTGCGCGGGGCGGCGGACGGGACGCCCGGCCCCGCCGCCTCGCCCGGCCCC
>NZ_KV788937.1:0-674 GCF_001807385.1 Brachybacterium sp. HMSC06H03
AAAGGGAGTGGAGGAGGCGAACACCCGCTAGGGGTTCAAGCACTCCTCCACTCCCAGTGAAGATGTCCGGCGGCGACCTACTCTCCCACACCCTCCCGAGTGCAGTACCATCGGCGCGATCGAGCTTAGCTTCCGGGTTCGGAATGGAACCGGGCGTTTCCTCGACGCTATGACCGCCGTAACACGGTGAGACACAACCAGCCACCCACCCACACCAAAAAAGATGCCGGCAGCAGGGTTGTTCCCCAAGAACCGCACAGTGGACGCGAACACACACAGAGTAAACAACAAGCACAAAGAATATTGTTGTAAGTCATCGGCCATTAGTACCAGTCAGCTCCACACATTACTGTGCTTCCACATCTGGCCTATCAACCCAGTCATCTACTGGGGGCCTCACACACCTCAAGGGTGCAAGGATATCTCATCTCGAAGCAGGCTTCCCGCTTAGATGCTTTCAGCGGTTATCCCTTCCCGACGTAGCCAACCAGCCATGCCCTTGGCAGAACAACTGGCACACCAGAGGTCAGTCCATCCCGGTCCTCTCGTACTAGGGACAGGACTTCTCAAATATCCAACGCGCGCAGCGGATAGGGACCGAACTGTCTCACGACGTTCTAAACCCAGCTCGCGTACCGCTTTAATAGGCGAACAGCCTAACCCTTGGGACCAAC